>CBFDBT010000075.1:0-11267 GCA_965603115.1 uncultured Alphaproteobacteria bacterium | reverse complement strand
GTTTCCATAATTATATCAAAGAGTAGCACCCGTTTTTTAACAGTTAGCTTTTTGCTATAATCTAAACCCTTTTGAATATAATTAGGGTCAAGGATCACCGCGGCTGCGACCACAGGGCCTGCGAGCGGTCCCCTACCGACTTCATCAACACCGCAAACAGGACCGCCTTGCTTTGCAAGTATTATTTGCTCGACCCGAAAGTCAGGGCCGTTCGCGCCAACTTCAAGAACATCAATGTCTATTATATTTTTCATAAGTGAGATTTAGCAGGACAAAGCTCGCCGTCCAAGCAAGAAATACAGACTTTATTTCAATTGAGGGAGGGAAGATGGGGTAGCCAAATATGATGCGGGTCAGGGAAGGGGGGAAATGCATCTACCTGACTACCCCAGCCACATCGTTATGGGGGGCATAATGAGTGGCATAAACATATAATATTTCCTATATATTCACATACTGTATTTAGGGAGCGCGATAGATATTACAAGAGCCCCAATCAAAGTTTTTTAAGTAAGCAAAACCCGGCATTCATACTGGGCTTTACCTACTTATAAAATTCATCGCTATTCTCATACTATTGCACGGGCCAGAATTTTATGAACACGTCGCTGACGACGCCAACTTCTCTTTGCTGCTAATGCACTTTTGGGCACATAATCATTTTTAATCTGATTTTTTATTAATTCAACAAACATCTTATATCTCCTCGCTATCATAGTCTTCTTATTATTATATGGCAGTATTACCAAGTATCTGTCGTTATATGGCCTTATTTTCTAAGGCTCGTTTAGCTGTCTTGCTATAGGTATAATATATGATTTCGAGGTCTGCTTTACAAGCGCACTTACCGCGCATGCAGCACGCTTTATCGCATAGCTTTACAAACAAAATGATTTCGTCTCACCAAGGACACAGCTTGTCGATGCGACCAATTGAAAGCCACTTAAAATAAAGCGAGTTGACCATTAGCGTTGGTAAAAGGCGGGGTAAATTGATCACAATTAAGCTTAAGAGGCTCATTACTTAGCCCTAAACGCTCCAGGGTTACACGAAAACGACGCGCAACCATTAGTCCATCAACACCACCAGCTATATTGCGCATTCCAAAACGAGGATCATTCAACTTACCGCCTCGCCATGAGCGAATGCGGGAAAGCACCCTATCCTTCCTGTCAGGAAAATGTTCTTCTAGCCATGCAGTAAAGAGCTGCGCAACTTCATTTGGTAGTTTAATAGGAATATAATAAGCCTCGCCCACCCCCATGTTAGCACAAGCCGTGAGGATATTTTCTATCTCATGGTCATTGATAGCAGGAATAACTGGCGCAAGCAGCACACCCGTGGGAATACCAGCACTGTGTAAACGCTTGAGGGCATCCAGTCTTTTTTGCGGTGTGCTCGCGCGTGGCTCCATAATGCGCGAAAGTTTAGCGTCCAGTGTTGTGACACTCAAGTCAACTTTCACCAACCCCCGCTTAGCCATAGATTCTAAAATATCAATATCCCGCACCACCATATGGTTTTTAGTCACAATCGTCACCGGATGATTGCATTTATCTAAAAGCTCTAAAATAGAGCGCGTGATTTTATAATCTTTTTCAATGGGCTGATATGGATCTGTATTGGTGCCCAGAGCAATGGGAGCGACTTTATAATTCTTTTTACACAGTTCACCCGCCAGCAGCAAAGCTGCCTCAGGCTTGGCAAAAAGCCGGCTCTCAAAATCAAGCCCTGGCGACAGGCCCTGATAACTATGGGTAGGACGTGCATAGCAATAGCTGCATCCGTGTTCACAACCGCGATAAGGATTGACCGAGCGATCAAAAGGTAAGTCTGGCGATACATTTCGTGTTAGAATCACCTTGGCTTTTTCAATCGACACCGTCGTTCTACGGTTATTTTCTTCGCAAGGGGATTGCCAGCCATCATCGCAGCGCTCACGAGCCAGCTTTTCAAACCGACCAGAGATATTAGACACAGAACCCCTCCCCCTGCGCATCTCGGGTGGCGGGCTAGCGGCCTTTATATCTTCGGCAGTTATCTGATCGAACATATCCATGCTTATTCTATATCACATAAACGAGAACAAAGCAAGAACAAAATAAAAGCCTGTACTCCAGTATAAAAATAATTCTATCTTACAAACATTATTTACGCTTAGGGGAGACAGCATTTGACCACCAAAAGTTCTGAGGTCAGTAAGAGTTATAGAAATTACGTTCTATTTATGTTGATGGTTGTCTATTCATTTAATTTTATCGACCGCCAAATATTAGTCATCTTGCAAGAACCCATTAAACTAGAGCTTGGCCTCAGTGATACCCAGCTTGGTTTAATGACCGGCCTGACCTTCGCAATTTTTTATGTGATTATGGGATTGCCCATTGCCCGATTGGCTGATCGCAGCAACCGCCGCAACATCGTCGCCATTTCCCTCACTGTCTGGTCTGGCATGACAGCGGTTTCTGGTTTTGCACAGAATTTTTGGCAACTACTGCTAGCCCGCATTGGCGTCGGCATAGGCGAAGCCGGTGGCAGCCCACCGTCTCACTCTATGATATCAGACTATTTCCCACCCGAGCAGCGCGCCACGGCCTTTAGTATCTATAACATGGGTATCTATATCGGCATTATGGTTGGCTTTTTGGTCGGCGGCTGGATGGCAGACACTTTAGGTTGGCGTGTAGCTTTCTTCGTAGTTGGTCTGCCCGGTATTTTACTGGCTGTTATCGTCCGCTTCACTATTAAAGAACCAGAGCGTGGATTTTATGACAAAGAAAAACATGAAGACATCCCGCTCAAGACGGTAATTTCTCATTTCAGATCCTATAAATCCATGACACTCTTGTCACTCGCCTGTGCCATGACCTCCTTTACAGGTTACGGCACCACAAATTTCATGCCAGCCTATCTTTCGCGTGTGCATGAAATGAGCACAACAAATATTGGTGTGGCGCTCGCTATCTCTATCGGCATAGGTGGCGGCATAGGCACTTTTGCCAGCGGGTTCCTCGCTGATAAATTGGGTAAAAAAGATATTCGCTGGTACATGTGGATGCCCGCTCTCATGGGACTAGTTAGTGCTCCCTTTGGGCTTTATGTCTTCCTCAGTGATGATACAGCGAATATCATGTATGTCTTTTTCTTCTCGGCGCTGCTGAGCTCAATGTATCTCGGGCCATCTATCGCTGTATGCCACTCCCTGTGCAAAGCCAATATGCGCGCTCTCGTGAGTGCTATATTATTTTTTATTCTCAACATCATTGGTCTGGGCCTTGGGCCACTGGCTACAGGAATAGTCAGCGACTATCTGGCTACCGACTATGGTGTGCTCTCCATTCGCTACGCACTGGTGATTATATCGGTCTTTGGCGGCGCTTTGGCCGTTACCCTATTCTACTGGGCCGGCAAACAACTGGCTATCGACAGTAAACGCTACCACAAAGAAGATATTGAGCATGTTGAGATGCCCGAGCTTTAGGGTTTAAACCCTAAAGTTTTTGTTTTGATCCTCGCTTCGCTGCGGGCGGCCCTTGGCCTTGCCTCACCAGCAAGATGGCTCGGATAACTAGCTCACGACCAGTGAGCGTACCGACCAAGCGGGAGGCCGAGCTTATGCGAGGGAGCCTTAGTGGCGTCTGAACGTAATGAATGAAGAGCCACCCCACCCCATTCGTGCTGAGCCTGTCGAAGCATGGAGGGGTAACCCGTTCGATAAACCCTTCGACAAGCTCAGGGCGAACGGGCTAGTGGATAAATCACACAGGTTTACTATACCGTAACTTAGGGCTACGTGCCGCCTGTGTTTCGTCGAGCCTTTTCATTGGTGCATAGTAAGGTGCGCCTTCAAAGCGTTCCGTCTCTCCGCGCTTAGCTGTTTCAGCCAAACCGCGCATAGAGCGAATGAACTGATCAAGGTTATATTTACTCTCGCTCTCGGTTGGTTCAATTAGCATGGCGCCGTGTACCACCAGCGGGAAATACATGGTCATAGGGTGATAGCCCTCGTCGATCATCGCTTTGGCGAAATCAAGTGTGGTCACGCCTGTGCCCTCAAGGAAGTGATCATCAAACAGCACTTCATGCATCACAGGGCCCGCGTACGACTGGGTCATCACATCGTTTAGGCTCGCGGCGACATAATTGGCGTTGAGCACTGCGTCCTGTGACGCTTGGCGGATACCATCCGCGCCGTGGCTGAGCATATAGCTCAGAGTGCGTACATACATGCCCATCTGACCGTGAAAAGCCGTCAGGCGTCCAAAGCTTTTGTCTACGTCGCCCTCTTTGCTTTCTTTGAGTGTGAGCATGTCACCCTCAGTCCTCACATAAGGAAGCGGAGCAAAGTCGGCTAGTGCCGCTGAGAAAACAACAGGGCCAGAACCCGGACCACCACCGCCGTGCGGGGTGGAAAAAGTTTTGTGCAAGTTGAGGTGCATGGCGTCAATGCCCAAATCTCCCGGACGTACTTTACCTGCAATAGCGTTAAAGTTAGCGCCGTCGCAGTAAAAATATCCACCGATGGCGTGCACAGCGTCCGCAATATCCATCACTTCGCTTTCAAACAGGCCGCAAGTATTAGGGTTTGTTACCATCACACCGGCAACTGTTTCATCAAGCGCGGCTTTCAGCGCATCCAGATCAATACGACCATTGGCTTTAGCAGGGATAGGCTTTACAGCATAACCACAGACCGCCGCAGTTGCTGGATTAGTGCCGTGCGCACTTTCCGGCACCAAAATGGTCTGACGGGCATCGCCAGCAGCTTCGTGAGCCGCGCGAATAGCCATAACACCGCAAAGTTCGCCGTGTGCGCCCGCTTTTGGGCTCATGGCGACCGCAGGGGTGCCGCAAAGCTCCATAATCCAATGCGCCAACTCTTGCATTAGAACAAGCGCGCCCTGCACTGTTGATGTAGGCTGCAAGGGGTGAATATCACTAAATCCCGGTAGTCTCGCCATTTTTTCATTGAGACGCGGGTTATGTTTCATTGTGCAGGAACCAAGCGGAAATGGCCCCATATCAATACCGTAATTTTTGCGGCTAAGACGCGTATAGTGGCGCACGACATCAGGCTCGGTCAGCCCTGCACAGCCAATATCCTCTGAGCGTTCAAGTCCGCCAAGAGCGGATGTAAAGTCACCCGCGTCTTCAATATCAACACCTGTTGTTTGCTGGTCACCAATTTCATAAATCAGTGGTTCAGTGAGACGCAGGCCCTTGTGACCTGAAAAGCTTTCAAACGACGGCACTCGAGAGCCACTTGCATGGCTAGATGTTGGGCGACCTGCACTATTCATACTCATGATAAAGTCTCCTTCAAGCCAGCAACCAGCGCAGCAATATCCTCGTCCTGCACCGTTTCGGTGATCGCGAGGATGAGTACATCATCAAGACCAGCTTCAGGGTAAACCCTGCTGGCAGCAACACCGGCTAAAATACCTTTGTCCGCCAAAAGCTCGACCACATCATTTGCATTTTTAGAAAGCTTTATCGACATCTCATTAAAGAATGTATCGTTCAGCACTTCAACCCCGTCCACTTTTTCTAAAGCAGCTTTAAGCTCTACGGCTTTCCTGTGATTGGTCATCGCGAGCTGCCTGATACCCTTTTCACCGAGCAAACTCATATGAATAGAAAAAGCCAGTGCGCACAAACCAGAGTTGGTGCAAATGTTTGATGTGGCTTTCTCGCGGCGAATATGTTGCTCACGGGTTGAAAGCGTTAACACAAATCCGCGCTCGCCAGCAGCGTCTACTGTCTCTCCACAAAGGCGCCCAGGCATTTGCCGCACATATTTTTGATTAGTGGCAAAAAGACCGAGGTATGGTCCACCATAGTTTAGACCGTTACCGATACTTTGCCCCTCACCGACCACAATATCAGCCCCCATTTCACCGGGGCTTTTAATCGCGCCAAGGCTGACAACTTCCGTCACCACAACCACCATCAAGCCTTTAACCGCATGAATGGCTTCAGCTACGCTGCTTAAATCCATCACATGACCAAAAGCATTAGGGTTTTGCACCACAACACAGCTGGTTTTATCATCGATAGCATCAACAAGTGCCTTAAGCTCAGCGGCAGGATCAGCAGGGTTTGGCGCCTGCATTACAAGTTCATCATCCGTATACTGGGTCACAGTTTCCACCACCTCACGGTATTGACCATGCAGAGACCCTGCGATCACTGCGCGCTTTTTCCGCGTAGCCCGCCGCGCCATCATCACAGCTTCACCACAAGCGGTCGAGCCGTCATACATCGATGCATTGGCTACATCCATGCCCGTAAGCTCAGCGACCTGTGTTTGAAATTCAAACAAGACCTGCAAAGTACCTTGTGCTATTTCAGGCTGGTAAGGTGTGTAAGCGGTTAAAAACTCGCCGCGCTGAATAATATGATCGACCATAGACGGCACATGGTGACGGTAAGCCCCCGCGCCGACAAAAAAGGGCACACTGCCTGCAGCCATATTTTGCTCGGCCAGTTTACCAAGGTGGCGCTCGACCTGCATTTCGCTTTTATGATTAGGCAGATCAATCTCAGCATTTAAAACCGAGGCTGGCACATCGCAGAATAAGTCATCGATATTGCTGACACCAATTTTGGCAAGCATAGCCTCGCGGTCACTGGCTGTTAGGGGAAGGTAGCGCATCTCAGCGATCTCCTAAATTAAATCAATTTATGCGCTTCAAATCGAAGGCGCTTATAATCGGCAAACCAGTTGCCATTTTCATCTTTAAACTCGGGGGCCAAGAGTGCCTCAGCCTTATCAATCACAGCGACAGTTTCATCCGCTGATAAATCTTGAAAATAACGCCCGCCAAAGGTTTGATACCAACCACGCACGCCTGTTGGAAGCGGCGTAGGCCTATCGATAATCTCGATGGACTTTACGGTAAAACCGGCAGCAGCCAATCGCCCTGCATAAAAATCAGGGCTTGGAAATACTTTATTGTCATCTGGCATGGGCTTGCCTGTCACCATTTCATGGGCAGCACGAACAGCAGTTCTGATCGCGGCAATATTTCCAAAGCCGCCAAACTCGGCAACAAAGCGCCCTTCAAGTTTTAAAGCACGCCACACACCATTAATGACAGCGTCTATATCTGCCATCCAATGCAAAGCAGCACTTGAAAAAACCGCATCAAACTCAGCGTCAAAGGTAAGCGCTTGCCCGTCCATAACCTCAGCGTCAAGTCCCAAGGCTTGAGCCGCTGCCACCATCTCGGGCGAGCCATCAACACCTTTTACAGTTGCGCCCGCATCAACAAGTTTTACTGTGAGCGCACCGTCGCCGCAGCCAAGATCGAGGATATCTTCACCCACTTGTGGGGCCAAGAGAGCTACAACAGGCGCACCAAGGTCTGAGACAAAACGCGCGTTTGTCTCATATTTCTCGGGATCCCATATCTGGCTCTCTTTAAATGTCATCACTCAAGACCAGCTACAAAAGCGTCATAAGCCGCTTGATCCATAAGTTCATCAAGTTCAGTACTATCAGCCACGGTCATTTTAAAGAACCAGCCATCATCCATAGGAGACGTGTTAACAAGACTTGGGTCAGCTTCAAGCTCTTCATTTATCTCGGTTACAGCACCCGAAATGGCTGAGTAAACTTCGCTGGCGGCTTTTACAGATTCGACCACACCGGCTTCATCGCCCTTGGCAATATCGGTTCCGACTTCTGGTAGCTCCACAAATACAACGTCACCCAGTGCTTTTTGGGCATAATCGCTAATGCCAACCGTTGCCACATCACCCTCAACCAAAACCCACTCGTGTTCTTCGCTAAATTTCAACATGATTTATCCCCTTGTTCCTTACTATTTCTGTGATTTTCTAACGTAACGTTGTTCAATAAATGGTGTCGCTGCGACCTTGGCAGGCAAAGCCTTACCGCGCACCATCAAGTTTATGTCTGTTCCAACTGCACTGAAAGCCGCCGGCACATAGCCCATTGCCACAGGACCACCAAATGTTGGCCCAAAGCCACCAGACGTAATCTGGCCAATTATATTTCCATCCTTGTCGGCAATGTCTACGCCTTCGCGCGCAGGGGCGCGACCCACAGGCAAAATACCAACGCGGATATTCTCAGCGCCATCTTTTAGCTGCACTAATATACGTTCTCCGCCAGGGAAATCACCAATGGTGCGGCGCTTAACACCCATAGCAAAGACAATACCCGCTTCCACAGGCGTTTTGGATGCATTAAAATCATGACCCGAAAGACAAAGCCCCACCTCAAGGCGCAAGCTATCGCGCGCTCCAAGACCTATGGCTTCAACACTATCAAGGCGAAGCAGGCGCCGTGTAAGCGCTTCACATTGCTCTTCAGGTACAGAAATTTCATAACCATCTTCCCCCGTGTAGCCCGAGCGCGAAACCCAGCAAACGCCACCTTCCAGGGTTACTGCTGTGGCTTCCATAAAGCCCATGTCGGCCACTTCGGGAGCAAGAGACGCGAGTGCAGCCTCAGCCGCTGGCCCTTGCAAAGCGATGAGCCCTAAGTCTTCCAAGGGCTCAAGCGTAACCAAATGGCCGATTTTTTCTTCTATTATGGCATAGTCTTTATCTTTGCAGGCCGCGTTGACCACAACATACATAGCGCCATCAGCGTCGTGGGTGCGGGTGACCATCAAATCGTCTTCAATACCACCTTCGTCATTCAATAAAACTGAATAGCGCATCTTGCCCGGCTTTAAGCTAACCAGCGCTGCCGGCATAATTTGCTCTAACGCCTCAGCGGGATCACTGCCGTCTTTTGGGCGAATAGTGCATTGCCCCATATGGCTCACATCAAACAGGCCAGCTTTTTCACGGGTATGGGTGTGCTCACCCATTACACCCAGTGGATATTGCACAGGCATAGCATAACCAGCAAAAGGCACCATTTTGGCGCCCAATTCGACGTGAAGATCATATAGCGGTGTTTTAAGTAGTGTATCCGTCATCTCAATTTCCTAACATAAGGCGCACGTTACCAGCAAAGCTGGTGCATGCCCCCTCTGTCATTGGAACCTGAGAGATTTCACTGAATATCAGATATTCAGCTTACCCCGTCGGTGAGAAATGCACACACTTGAATTTTGTGCATCCCTACTTTCCAGAGTGTCTCGCCAGAGCGGTCCTGTTGCCTGAGAGTTTCCGGGGCGGTTGCTCCTTCGGCGTCTTTTGGGATAAATCCATATAGAACTCTCCCGCAGTGGCGTATGAGCTATATGCCCATATGACGGTTGTTGCCGCGATAATAGTGTGATTTTAAAGAGAGTCAATTAATGTTTCTCATAAACTAAAATGCACAGTTTACTCGATCACCGCTCCTGTATGATAGGACGATTTCCATTTCCGCCAGCCAATGTAGGCCATAGTCAAGAATATACAGTAAAGAACCGCTGTTGGTGTCAGCCCTTTGATTAAAAATAACCCTATGGCGAGGATATCCACTAGGATCCAAACCAGCCAGTTTTCTATGTATCTGCGGGACAACAAAATTTGTGCTACAACACTGAGAGCCGCAATAGTAGAATCCCAAAAGGGGAAGTCCGCATCGGTGTAGCTTGACATTATAAAACCCAAGGACAGCGCAAAAACCAAAGATAAAATCCCATAGCTCCAATATTGGTTGTGCTTCATTTTTCTAACAGTAACATGCCCGGTCACATCCCTGTTTTTCAGCCAGTACCACCAGCCATAACACTGGATTGTAAAAAAGAATATTTGTAAAATTGAATCGCTATACAGACGGTAGTCAAAGAATATTTTTGCATAAAGCGTAACCATTACTATGCCGAAAGGATAATTCCAAACGCTCCGCCGAATTAGGAGAGTAATATTGGCAATACCAAGAAAAACCGCAATGATTTCAATGGTATCGGAGCCAAACATATCAGCAATAAAATTCAATATATCTCCCATTACACCCCCAAGCATAATCCTTTAAACCTACTCCTAAGTAAGCCTAACAAAAAGCCGCCTGTCAACAACTGACAGACGGCTTTTGCATCTTTATAGTTATTAACTTATCAACCCTTGCGTATATGCTGTAAGAAACTAGCGGTACTTTCCTGCAATGTTTTTACGTATCCATCCAGATCATTCACAACATCAGCAAAAGTTGAAGAAACTTTGCCGGTCTCATCTACCGTCTCTGACAATCCAGCTATATTTTTTGACACTTCCCCAGAGTTATCAGAGGCTAAGCGGGCACTACGTGCTATTTCAGATGTTGCAGCATCCTGTTCCTCAACGGCGGCAGCGATGCTACCGGTCATATTACCAAAATCGTTAACAAGCGTAATCACAGAACTAATCTGCTCAACTGCCTCATGCGTTGACTGCTGCATATCTTCAACCTGTTCCTGAATATCACTGGCAGCTTTGGCAGTTTGATTGGCAAGCGTTTTTACTTCACTCGCAACTACGGCAAAGCCTCTGCCAGCATCCCCTGCCCGGGCGGCCTCAATTGTTGCATTCAACGCCAGTAGATTTGTCTGCTCTGATATATCACTAATCAATTTCAAAACACTGTCAATTGACGTTACTTTATCAGAAAGATTCGATATCTGATCCTGAGCATCGCCACCCTTACTCACTGCTTCTTGAGCGCTTTGGCTTGACTGCGAAACCTGACGTGTGATTTCAGATACGGACGAGGCCATTTCCTCTGTACTTGAAGCAACCGTCGACATATTTTCCGATGCCTGTTCAACAGCTTTACTACCGTATTCTGCCTTGCTCACACCGTCTGCCGAGAGTTCCGACAGCTGCTTTGCTCTATCACCTAACAGTGACGAAGTATCTACGACCATGTCAATAATGCCCTGAACAGACTTTTCAAAACTACTGGCCAACTCTTCCATCATTTCATGGCGATCAGCCTCCTGCTTAATGCGCCTTTCTTCCTTGGCCTGATTCTCAGCTCGTTCACGATCAGCCGCATCTTGGCGCCGTCGCTCCTCCTCTTCCTGATCTGCCTTTTCCCGTTCAGAAATTTCTTTTGCCATCTTCTGGCTTTCAATTTGTGCTTTGCGAAGAATCCCAACTGCGTTGGCAATTTTGCCAATTTCATCTCTCCGGTCGAGATAAATATCGTCTC
Source organism: uncultured Alphaproteobacteria bacterium (assembly GCA_965603115.1). GTDB lineage: Bacteria > Pseudomonadota > Alphaproteobacteria > Sphingomonadales > Kordiimonadaceae > CBFDBT01. The sequence goes on along the minus strand of CBFDBT010000075.1, from coordinate 166 downwards.
CTGTTACATCCCCTTTGGCCACATTGGAGATAACGTCAGTCAAGGCAATCAGCGGTACCGCACTGGATTTATACATGACAAAAACCCCTGCCGAGGCGAGTAATAATATCAATACAAGCGCCACGAGGCTGGCCCAGTTAGCCGATGTTTTTAGAGCCGTATAGTG
>CBFDBT010000074.1:0-11320 GCA_965603115.1 uncultured Alphaproteobacteria bacterium | reverse complement strand
GATCTAGCGCAAATGGCATCCGTCATGGAAGAGGCCATGTATAAAGTAGATGGCGTCACCAATTCAGCAGGGGCCGGAGCATCGTGTGGAAGCTGGTCAATGGCCATGGTCACCAGCGATGGGTTTGCCTCACACTATAAAGGCTCCAGTTTTTCAGGATCAATTTCGGCCATTGCCGGAGAAGGTGCTGGCATGGAGCGCGACTATGACTTTACATCAGCACGCTATTTCTCTGACCTAGATGATATGGCCGTGATTGGTGCGAATGCCGGGAAATATGCAGTTAAACGACTTAATCCTCAGCGCATAGAAAGCGGTGAGATGTCAGTGATTTTTGACCCACGCGTTGCAAATTCGCTGCTCGGACATTTTTCTGGTGCTATCAATGGCTCCAGCATAGCCCGTGGCACAAGCTTTTTAAAAGACGCGATGCATACCGATGTTTTCTCAAATGATATCACGATCATTGATGACCCGCTGATGGTTCGCGGCCTAAAGTCCCGCCCCTTTGATGGCGAAGGCGTAGCCGCCACGCGCCAGTCACTGGTTGAAAATGGTGTCTTGGGTCAGTGGACACTCAATAGTGCCACAGCGCGACAGCTAGGACTTGCCACAACAGGTCATGCATCACGGGGTACTAGCTCACCCCCAGGCATTGGCACCAGTAATCTTTATATGGCTGCTGGCACTATAAGCCCTAGCGAGCTAATGGCAGATATTAAAGATGGCGTTTATATCACTGAGCTTATTGGCATGGGCGTCAACGGTGTTACCGGTGATTATAGCCGAGGAGCCGCAGGCTTTATCATCAAAAATGGAAAAATTTCAGCGCCTGTTAACGAAATTACAATAGCTAGTAATCTAAAATCTATGTTTAGGCGAATGACGGCGGCTGATGATCTGGAATTTAAATATGGAACAAATGCCCCGACCCTTCGCATTGATGGTATGATGGTAGCAAGCGCGTAACGCTACCCCATAGATGAAAGAGCTTCATGAGCCCTGTAAAAATCACTTTTGATGATGCTTACTACGAAAGTTGCCCGTGGGATATAAATGACGACGCTAAAATAATCCAGAGCGTGGCAAAAGAAGCAGGGCGCATTGCCTTATCTTATTTTCAAAAAAGCGATCTGCATCAATGGTCAAAATCTAACGATACCCCCGTATGTGAGGGTGATCTTGCAGTTGATGAATTCTTGCGTACCACCCTCATGCAAAACAGACCTGGTTATGGCTGGCTGAGTGAAGAAACTGAAGACCACGCCGAGCGCATGCGCTGTGGAAGATTATGGATAGTTGACCCCATTGACGGCACCCATGCCTTCATCAACGGAGGGGACGACTGGTGTGTATCAATTGCGCTTATCCAAGATATGAAGCCTATTCTCGGCGCTATTTATGTGCCTATGAGCGATGACTTTTATTTTGCCAGATTAGGGGCTGGGGCTTTTGTGAATGGGCAGGAGATATCTGTGAACGATAAATCCCATATTGAAGACACCATCATGATGGGAAAAGCTGAGGACTTCAAATCAAGTACCTTATGGCCTGAGCCTTGGCCAGAAACCATGAAAGCCTCCCCTGCAAACTCTATTGCCTTGCGCATCGCGCGAGTTGCCTGTGGATGCGCTGATATTTGCGTTACCCTGCGCCCTAAAAATGATTGGGATGTAGCTGCTGCCGACCTGATACTTCATGAAGCTGGCGGCAAGTTAACAACAGGTGACGGGCAATCATTTGTCTATAATAGAGCAAAACCACTACACGATCATATTATTGCTACAACACCAAAACTCTATGATTCAGTGATGAAAAGAGTTCAACCCGCCCTAAAAAAATGGCATGGCAAATAGAAAATTTACCCTTAAAAGTTTAGATTCAGTGCAAATAATGTAAAATATTGTTGTCTATCTTGCTTATAATGGTATCTTCCCATTTATAACATAAGTATAAATATTTGATTTATGACGGGGGCAACGTGATGAGGGCAATAGGGCAGTTTCTTTGTGCTGTATTTGTATATTTCTCCTTCACTTCACAGGTGATAGCGGGTCCTGATGATGCGCAGATCAAAAGAGCTGAAGATTTCCTTGAACGCATTGGGAACACAAACAAGCTTGAGCTTGAACTCGTTCTTCAGCATCATATAGCGCAATATAAAGCGGCAACAGACACCAAGAAACAAGCAGCCGAACTTGAAATTATCCTCGGCTATGCAGTCCACATTGAAAATATAGACCAAATTATCCACTTCGCGAACTTGCAATTAATCCTAGGTGAAAAGTTAAATGACCCAATCATTAGGGCAATGGCAAAAAGCAACTTGGCTTATTCCAAGTCTTTCAAAGGCGAGTTTCAAACAGCTTTCAAAGATATCACTAGGCTTGAGAGAGAACATCTCGCGATTGATAATTTAAAACTTAAAATTCATATTGCCATGCTAAAAGGCCTTATATCTAACGCTCTAGGCAGAACCCTCGAGAGTGCCGAAACACTAAAAACTATTGAACGTGATATTATAGATAAACCACAACATGACATGCAGCGCATGTTGCTCTACTGGACCATTGCTTTTAACGCTGTAAGCAACGATGACCTTGAAACAACTTTGAAATATTATGGCTTATCAACTGATCTAGGACAAGCCAATAACTGGGCAATTGATAGCGCATCAATGATTTATAATATTGCTATGCTCCTTTTAAACGAAAAAGCTTATAGCTCTGCTGAAAAATATCTTCATAAATATGGAACTGTTAGCGTTGCGACTGGTCGCATTAGTGATACCTTTTACATGCACTATGGCCTAACTAATGTATATATGAAACAGGAGCGCTACCTTGATGTCGTTTCAGAAATTGAATCAGCGCAAGCCTTTGCTGATATTCAAGTGGGTTTCAAACCTTATCTCTACGTTGCGCAAATAAAAGCACTGGCACATTTACAAAGGGTAGCCCAAGCCAAAGCAGCGTACGAAGAGTTTGTGCAGTTTTTTGAAGATAATCCTGAATATAAACAATCAAGAAGACACGTTAATCTTTTAAGTGCTGAGGCAGAAATTTTATACGCGGAAGGGAAAATACCCGATGCTTATAATAAATATACCCTCTTCCATGAAAAAATGGTTGATCAAATTACAAGCAGTCATCAAGTTGATGCCCAAGGTATGCGTCAAAGCCTTGAGGCTGCTATTGCTAAAGAAGAAGCCGAAAATAAACTAGCCCAATCTGAGGTCACCAACAGTTACATGTTGCTTGGGGCGTCGAGTATTATTGTCATAATTCTACTTATGTTTTACTCGGCACAAAGAAAATCAAGTAAAGAACTTAAAATCAGTAAAATAGAAGCCGACAGCGCCAACCACGCCAAAAGCAAATTTCTTGCAAATGTTAGCCATGAACTCCGCACACCTCTCAATGCTATAATCGGCTTTTCCGACATTATGCGAAATGATAGAGTTGGCCCGATGGATGTTGATCAAACCAAGGAATATTCTAAACTGATCAATGATTCTGGCAACCATCTTCTCTCCATAATAAATGACATTCTCGATATCAATAAAATTGAATCTGGCAAAATGGAAATGCAAGAAGATGCTATTGATATTAGCTGGCTATTAGACGATGTTAATCACTTACTACAACAAACAGCTTTGCAAGCTAATATTGACTTATTCTTTGATGCTGACAATAGCTTGCCAGACCTGTTAGGTGATGAACGCCATATTAAGCAAATTCTTATCAATCTTGTGAATAATTCAATTAAATTTTCAGACGAGCAAACCTCGATAAAGACCACAGCTCACCTACGAAAAGATAAAGGCATCACTATCAAAATACAAGATGAGGGGATTGGTATGTCTATGGACGATGTAAAGACAGCTATGGAGCCTTTTATGCGCATTCAAGACACAGGTAAAAGCGAAGAAGAAGGCACAGGACTTGGCTTACCGTTAGCAAAGGCGCTTACAGAACTCCACAATGGAACAATGGTCATAACATCTGCCCTCGGTCAAGGGACGTTAATTGAGCTTAATTTCCCAGTTGAACGTGCCATCGCAACAAGTTAACAAGAATTTTATCTCTAAAAATAAAACTTCAAGGATGCTAAAAAAGCCCCTTTGCCGCGTTTATCTTTGTATGTTGTATCAACATAAGATGCTGACACCTCAAAGTCCTTAATAAAGGCACTCAGTCCAATTGACCAATCCGTAATATTATTATTTCCCGTGATAAAATCATGACCAATATGAGCGACAATCGTATATTCTGGCATTGACGGTATTGGCACATCAACATCAAACCAAGCATAGCCGCTATCTTCTTCGGGATTATCCCAGCGGCCATCCATTGACCAGCTAAAACCGCTGTTGACATAAGCAAGACCATAATCACGCGAGATAGCGGCCTTTAACTCAGGATAAAAACTACTACTGCCATTACCATGAAAACTATCAAGCTCACCTGAGAGAGTTAGGTCCCATCCCCCTAGCGGCATCATATAACCCGCAAAAAACTCTGTTTGAGTTTCACGACCATTAAGGTCTTTTGCCCAGGCCCCAAAAGCACCCGCGAAAAAACTGCCTTTCGAAATAGTCAGGCCACCTGTTAAAGCTGGGTCAGATCCACTTAATGAGACACCACGGTCTCTATGATCGGTAGATACAGAGACATACCCGTCAAATTCAAGCGGATCATCCCCTGCAAGGGCCATGCTCGACATAGCTGTCGTTGCTATTCCTATAACTAATATATTTTTTATCATGAGACTATCACTCACTTTCTAACATTATTTCAGTACCAAAGCCGGATCAAGCCGAACGCTTTGCCAATTTAAACGCCAATCAACATGTGGGCCGCTCGCGCGCCCTGTAGCGCCAATGGACCCTATGCGCTCACCTTGCTTGACAATCTGGCCTTCTTTTACTTCCACAGAATTAAGGTGAAAAAGTGTCGAAGTGATACCAAAACCATGATCAATAATAATAATTCCACCTTCAAACAAAAAATCTGGGGCGGACAATCTAATAATTCCGGCTGCAGGCGCCACCACTTTTGTTCCCGTTTTATTAGCAATATCGAGGCCATAGTGAGGGCTACGTGGTTTACCGTTGAGTATACGTTGACTACCATATACACCGGATATACGCCCTGATGCCGGTTTTATAAACTGATCACGCCAATGCTCATCATCCGTCATAAAAGACCGTCCACTGACTACTCGCGCGGTCTCACCTTTGCGACGCTCAGTCCAGCTAGGTGGCGGGCTCACAGTTTTTGGCGGCAAACCATCAACACGTTCGATATCATACTGGCGGGCGGCAATGGCCAGTGCCCCTGCAATGATATCTCCACTTGGCGTCTCAACAACATAAACTGAACTGGCCTTATGGTCACGAGAGAAACCCACAACAAAATATCCATCTGCCGAGACTTTAACGTCTTTGTCATCAAGTTTAAGCTTACTGCCAACAGGTACATGACCAAGCACTAGTGAGCCTTGCTCGATAGGGCCCTGGAACTGGACAAGCATTCCAGCAGCCTCATCATCAGCAAACGACACAGATACCGTAAAGATGGTTAAAAAAAGAGCTAACATTACTTTCATTTTCACTATCCTAAAATAAACTTCCCTGATTATCATCAGCCTTGTTGGGCTTAGCTTTACGCGGCTTTTTCACAACCGCTTTTGGTGCGGGCGCCGTGCCATCAACCACCATTTGGCGTTCCCCGTCATGAAACTTAGTTGTGACCTGCTCGCCACTATGTAAACTGGCAGCTGTTGAGACGGGTTTGCCCTCGCCATTAATAACAACAGCATAACCGCGCTCAAGCACGCGCTCATAGCTCATACTATCCATCATACGGCTAGCCTGTGACAATCGCTGCGATAAATCCCACAGGCGTCGTTTACCAGCTGGGGCTAACCTCTTACCAGATTCTTCCATAATATTTTTCTTAAAGCTCAGCATTTGCTTAAGCCGTCCCATAGAAAGCATGCCGCTTTTTTCATGCAACTTAATACTCTTTTTTGCGGTTACCGACTTTAGACCAAGCGGTAAACGACTACTCAGGTCATCTAGACTTTGCGATGCCATACCCAGCATATCTTTGGGACTTGGAAGCCCGCGCGACAATCCTCTTAGGCGATCAAGTCTGTCACTTATCATACGGCCACGCACGCGCTCTAGTCGAGAAGAAAGGTCGCTCACAGTTAACAAAAGATCAGCGCGCACAGGCACCGCCATTTCGGCAGCTGCCGTTGGTGTGGGCGCTCTAAGGTCAGATGCATAATCGATCAGTGTTGTGTCGGTTTCATGGCCAACGGACGATATCAACGGAATTGTGCTTGCAGCAGCGGCGCGGACAACACTCTCTTCATTAAACGACCATAAGTCCTCTATTGATCCACCACCTCTCGCCACAATCAACAGGTCAGGTCTGGCAATGGCCCCGCTACCATCCAGCGCGTTAAAGCCTTTAATGGCTGCGGTTATTTCAAGGTCAGCTCCTTGACCCTGCACTTTTACAGGCCAAACAATCACATGACACTGAAAGCGGTCATTAAGCCGGTGAAGAATATCGCGGATTACTGCCCCAGTGGGCGATGTGATGACACCTATCACCTTGGGCATGAAAGGTATTTTCTTCTTGAGGGCTGGATCAAACAAACCTTCTGCGGAAAGCTTTTTCTTACGCTCTTCCAAAAGCGCCATGAGTGCGCCAGCACCGGCAGGCTCCATCCACTCAACGATCATCTGATATTTTGAGCGCGCGGCATAAGTGGTCAGCTTGCCCGTGCAGATCACTTCCAAGCCATCCTCAGGCTTAAAGTTGAGCTTTGAAGCAAGACCTTTCCAGCAAACCGCATCCATCACCGCTTTATCATCTTTGAGCGCCATATAAATATGGCCAGAGGCTGGGCGACTAACACCGCTAAGTTCTGCGCGGACACGAACCCGCCCAAATTCATTTTCCACCGTTCGTTTCAAGGAAGAAGAAAGCTCAGATACCGTATATTCTGTTAGGTTTGATGGTGTGTCTTGATCGTTCGCCATTCAGTGCCTCTGCTAGTCGTGCTTTGAAATTATCCCCTATGATACAGCCAGTACCCTTAGAGGCAAGATAAGATTTCCACCTGATATATATCAAGTAATGTCTCTCCTAATTTATGCTATAAACGAGAGGAAAGGCTAGCAATCTTAAATGGTTCAGCTTATGTTTTTTATGATCAATATATTTGGGTCTAAGTCTTAGGGGCTGGTTTAATATTTAGGGGATCATTATGGGAGTAAAAGTCACCAAAAGGTCATTCTCAAAAAAAGAATTTTCCCAGTTTGGCGATATTCTTGATGAACAACTTGACGTGCTAAAAGATGTTATCAGGTCTCCAGGTTTTGGCGATACAAACCTTAAACTTGGTGCCGAGCTTGAAATGTATCTTGTCGATGATGCCTTTGACGTCTGCCCAAAATCAGCTGAGCTCCTCAAGGCCCTTGATGACCCACAGTATCAAGCCGAAATCAATGAGTATAATCTTGAATTAAACCTCTCGGCCCATGACATAAAAGGCAAACCTTATACCAAGCTGCTCACTGAAATGCGGACCAAAACCAAGCGCCTTGAAAAAGTTGCGGCAGGATTGGGTATTAACATTATGCCTGTTGGTATTTTACCAACACTTCGACAAGAGCATCTAACAAAAGACTATATGACCAAAGAATTGCGTTACGAAGCAATGGATAAACAGCTTGCCTCACTGAGAGGACAAGCTTTTGAAATCAATATAACCGGTGAAGAAAATGTCAAACTCGAATGTGACGATGTTAGTGTAGAAGGCGCCAATACTTCTTTTCAGGTGCATATGATGGTTGATCATGACCGCTTCGCTGATATCTTCAATGCCGCCCAACTCACCATGCCACTCGTGACCGCTGTAGCTGCAAATTCTGGGATTTTATTGGGTCATCGCACATGGGACGAAACACGGGTTGCTCTGTTTAAGCAATCCCTTGATACCCGTATAAAAGGCGCTGTGCCTTGGCAGGAGCCCGCCCGCGTTAGCTTTGGTCAGGGCTGGGTGAAAAAAGACTCATGGGAGTTATTTGCTGAAGCTGTCGCTTTATTTGATCCACTCCTACCTGTCATGCACAAAGACAATGCCGCTGAATTATGGCAAAAGGGCATGCTGCCTAAATTCCATGAATTATGTTTGCATCTGGGTACAAGCTGGCCGTGGCACCGCCCTGTATATTGTAATCATAATAATGGTCATGTTCGCATCGAGTTTAGGGCCATCCCCGCGGGCCCCACGTCAATTGACATGGTCGCCAATGCCGCTTTTGCCATGGGACTAGCCGTTGGACTAGCCGACCATATTGAAGACTTTATTGCCGCTATTCCCTTTCGTTTCGCTGAGTATAACTTTTATCGCGCAGCGCAAGATGGCCTTGATGCATCCATTCTCTGGCCCTGTAAAAAAGGTCATTTAACTGAAGAATTTCCTATCACCGATGTCATAGAAAGACTTTTCCCTTTTGCCGAAAATGGCTTAAAAACCCTCGGCGTTGAACAGACGGAAATCGATCGCTTTTTGGGCGTTATCGCTGAACGTCTTGATAAGGGCATAACAGGCGCGCGATGGCAGAAAAATACTCATCGTCATTTCGAAAACAAATATAACAAACAAGAAGCCACACGCATGCTCACAGCCCTCTATATAGAAAACGCCCGCAGCGCGCTTCCTGTCTCACAGTGGGGTCAGGAATGGTGATAGAAAAATGCGCAGGCATTACGTACCTCAAAAATCCTGCCCCAAGTCGTCTCGCCGCGACACCTCTTGATTTTTTACGCTCTGTCACTGGGCCAACTGTTATCGACATCACAGGGACTGACCAAACGCGTACCCTTGTCATTTCAACGCTTATTCACGGCAATGAACCTTCCGGACTAATAGCGCTTCACAAATGGTTACTAGAAGCCCACAAACCTGCGACCAATCTTCGTATTATCATCAGCTCTATCAAAGCCGCTCTATTAGAGCCCATCTTCAGCCACCGCTATTTACCCCACGAAGAAGACTTAAATCGCTGCTTTGATAAAATAGGTGATAAACCAGAATACAAACGCGCTGCTCTTATCAAAGACGTTATAGCTGAAGCTGACCCTATAGCTGTGATTGATCTGCATAATACATCAGGGTCCGGGCCCGCTTTTTCTGTTATCACGGAAGTGTGCGGTGACCGCCGTATACTGGCATCCTATTTCTGTCCACGCATAATCATGACAGGCCTTTCGCTAGGCTCCTTAATGGAAATCGACGCGGGATGCCCCATCCTCACCATTGAATGCGGGGGCGCAGATGACCAGCAAGCTCATGAGATGGCTTACCGCGGCATTTGTGACGTCACTAAATCTAACGATTGCCTAAACGAAGGTGGCCGTTTCAAGCCTGTTGAAGTCCTACACCACCCCATGCGGCTCGAACTGGTGGTTGATGCCAGCCTTTCCTACACCGCTGAACATGATACAAATGTTGATGTAAATCTTAGCAGCGCAATAGAGGCCTTCAATGAAGGGCCAGTTTCTGAAAATACTCCACTTGGATGGGTCGAAAGTGGCACTCTGGATGCCCTCACTGTGTTTGACGAAAAAGGAAACAACGTCATTTCCAGTGTTTTAAAGCTAGACGGAAAGCAGCTCAAAATAGCACAAAATATGCATATTTTCATGGCAACCACCCGCCCTGATATAGCCAAAGCCGATTGCCTCTTTTATATGGTGCCTACACCCTAACGCTTGTTATGACAATTCTGAGCTTAATATTCATAAACTTTATAGGGATTCATATTGTTTTGCAGGGCCAGACATTATAAGAAAGCATCTTCTGGTCTTAAAAAGGAAATGCAGTGAATATTTTGCTTATTGGTTCTGGTGGTCGTGAACATGCTCTGGCTTGGAAAATAGCACAAAGTGATATAGTCGACACACTCTATTGTTCTCCCGGCAATGGCGGCATTATAGAAAATGCAACACTCGTAAGTCTTAATGCGAAAGACCACGCCGCCGTTATAAAATTTTGCCGCGAAAAGCATATCGCGCTCGTCGTCGTTGGGCCAGAAGACCCGCTTGTGGCCGGTTTGGTGGATGATCTGCAAGCAGCGGACATCCCTGCTTTTGGCCCATGTAAAGGCGCTGCACAGCTTGAAGGCTCAAAAGGCTTCACCAAAGACATATGTGCAAAATATAATATTCCAACCGCGGCTTACGGCCGATTTACAGATGCTGCTACAGCTAAAAACTACGTGGGACAAGAAGGCACGCCTATCGTCATCAAGGCTGATGGCTTGGCGGCTGGCAAAGGTGTCATTATCGCTCAAACGCTTGATGAAGCCAATCAAGCAATTGACGATATGTTTGAGGGCTCCTTTGGTGCGGCTGGCGCCGAAGTTGTTGTCGAAGAATTTATGACCGGTGAAGAAGCTAGCTTTTTTGTGCTGTCAGATGGCAAAAATTGTCTGCCGCTTGCCACAGCACAAGACCATAAAGCCGTGGGAGAAGGCGACACAGGCCCCAATACTGGTGGCATGGGGGACTATTCTCCCGCCGCTGTCATGACACAGGATATGTGTGACCGTGTCATGGATGACATTATCCAGCCTACCGTTAAAGCCATGCAGGATATGGGGCATCCCTTTACCGGCGTTTTCTTTGCCGGACTGATGATCACCTCAGATGGCCCAAAGCTTATTGAATATAATGCCCGTTTTGGCGACCCAGAATGTCAGGTGCTTATGTCTCGACTTAAAAGTGACATCGTACCAGCCCTTTTAGCTTGTGCTAATGGCACACTAGATAAGATAAATCTAGAGTGGTCTGACAAAACCGCTATCACCATCGTGATGGCCAGCAAGGGCTACCCGGGGGCTTACACCAAAGGAACGACAATTGGCGGCATAAGTGGCGCTGAAGCCGCTACTGGCGCAAAGATATTCCATGCGGGCACAATGATTGATGACGGTATAATCAAGGCAATTGGTGGTCGTGTATTAAACGTTACCGCGATGGGATCAACCATTGGAGAGGCTCAAAAAACAGCTTATGAAGCGGTGCGTGCTATAGATTGGCCAGAGGGATTTTACCGCAGAGATATTGGTTGGCGCGCGATTGCCCGCGAGCAAAAATAATTCGGTAATTAAAAAATTAACCTTGGCTATCCTACAGACCTAAACGGCAGAAGGAGTTTGGCGGTTGTTCCTTTATTGCTTTCACTGTTAAGCAAAAAGTCACCATTCATTTTTTGAGCAAAAGCCTGAATT
>CBFDBT010000073.1:0-11375 GCA_965603115.1 uncultured Alphaproteobacteria bacterium | reverse complement strand
ATATTTACAAAACTATTAAAGGCGATCTTCGCGAGGGTGAACCTCTCGCTGCTGACGCCGAAGCAACAGCGTAGGGAGGACGGATCATGGGTTTTAAACATTCAATTATTGAAAAAAATTCTATTATCATGACAGTCTTTATTTTGATTGCTGTATCTATCGGTGGTCTTGTCGAGATTGTGCCGCTCTTTTTTATCAAGAGCACTATTGAAGAGGTTGACGGTATGCGGCCTTATACGCCGCTTGAGTTGATGGGGCGTGAAATATACATCCGCGAAGGCTGTTATAATTGTCATAGCCAGATGATCCGCCCACTTCGGGCTGAGGTTGAACGCTATGGCCATTATTCACTGGCAGCCGAGAGTATGTATGATCACCCTTTCCAGTGGGGATCAAAGCGAACCGGGCCAGACTTGGCACGCGTTGGCGGCAAATATAGTGATGAATGGCACCGTCTCCACATGACATCTCCAGTTTCGGTCGTTCCTGAGTCCGTGATGCCGGGCTACCCTTTCCTTGCTGAAAATAGCTTGGATATTAAACATATAGGCGCATATTTGAATGCAAATGCTATAGCGGGCGTGCCCTACACAGACGAGATGATAGCTAACGCAATGGCTGACTTAAGCGCACAGGTAGATCCTGATAGCGATGGCTATGACGGCCTTGTGGAACGCTACGGTGAAAAGGTGAATATTCGTGATTTTGACGGCAATGCCAAAGATATAACCGAACTTGATGCTTTGGTAGCCTATTTACAAATGCTCGGCACTCTAGTGGACTTTTCAGTCTATGATGCCGAAGCGAACAACAGATAGGAGGGTCTTATGAATTATCAGGATCTAATCTATTTTGCCGAAACTTGGGGGCTGGTCATTCTAGCTCTTATGTTTGCCACGGCTGTTGTTTATGCTTTTTGGCCGGGTAATCGTGAAAAATTTGATCGTGCAGCAAATCTGCCGCTCGAAAGTGATGATACATTTGATGAGGAGGCGCATCATGGTTGATAGTCCAGAACGTGATGAAGTAACCGGTATTGAGACCACAGGTCATGAGTGGGATGGCATTAAAGAATTAAACAACCCGTTGCCACGTTGGTGGGTGTGGACCTTTTATGTTTGTATCATTTGGGGCGTGATTTATGCTGTTTTGATGCCATCTGTTCCATATTTTAAAGATGGCGAGATGGTTTATTACAAAGGCTATCTAAACTATTCCCAGCGGGATTCTGTTGCAAATGATATTGCGACCGCTAAAGCTTCTAAATCTGTCTATATGGATCAAATTACGGCGGCGTCTTTAAGCGATATTAAAGCAGACGAAGAGTTATTAAGCTTTGCTATTCGTGGTGGACGTTCAGCCTTTGGTGATAACTGCGCTCCGTGCCATGGCTCAGGTGCACAAGGCTTTGTTGGTTTTCCTAATCTGAATGATGATGATTGGATATGGGGTGGCACATTAGATGATATTCATATGACAATTGAAAATGGTATTCGCTGGGATAGCAATGAGGACACCCGCTTGTCCGATATGCCAAAATACCTTGATGATGAGATGCTTTCTAGTGATCAGATTAAAGACGTGACCCAGCATGTACTCTCTCTGTCATCTGCTAGTACAGATGCCGAGGCCGCAGCACGAGGCGCCGTTATTTTTGAAGAAGAATGTTCAGTGTGTCACACGTCAACAGGTGCTGGAGACCGGTCTGTAGGTGCGCCTAATTTGAGTGATGCAATTTGGCTCTATGGTGGTTCCGAGCAGGAAATTTACACCACTATTGCTCATGCTCGTCGCGGTGTTATGCCGGATTGGGTAGGGCGTCTTGATGCGGCAACTATCAAGCAGCTTGCTCTTTATGTTCATGGCCTTGGTGGTGGAGAACAAGATAGTCAGGTTGTCGTCGAGGAGTAATCTTGCGTCATGGACGCTGATAATAAAGATTATAAAAGATCACCGGCGGGGACCTCCGTCGGTGGGTCTGTTTTAGGAACCCCTGAAGCTAAAGCGGTTAACGCACCAGAAAAGCGTCAAGAACTTTAAGCCAAACGCGTTAAAGTATTCCCGAGTAGTGTTTATGGCACCTTTCGTATTATAAAATGGGTGGTAATGAGTATTTCGCTCAGCATCTATTATCTCCTGCCGTGGATGCGTTGGGATCGCGGTCATGATGTTCCTTCACAAGCTGTTCTCTTTGATTTTCCAACACGCAGAGGTTATATTTTTGATATCGAAATTTGGGCCCAAGAGGTTTATTATGCAACGGGCCTGCTGATCCTTTCTGCCTTTATTCTTTTTCTAATGACAAGTGTAGCAGGGCGTATCTGGTGTGGTTATGCTTGTCCGCAAACCGTATGGACAGACCTTTTTGTACATATAGAACGTTGGATTGAAGGGGACCGCAATCAGCGCATGAAACTGGATAAAGCCAAATGGAGTTTTGGCAAAATTACCAAGCGTGTGACCAAGCATATTCTATGGGTTATTGTCTCTGTATTGACTGGTGGTGCTTTTGTTTTCTATTTTGCCGATGCTCCAACCTTAGCACCGCAACTGATAACGGGTGCCGCGCCCATGACCTCTTATCTTTTTATCCTTGTCCTTGCGGGCACCACATATTTACTCGGTGGTATAGCGCGCGAGCAAGTATGCACTTACATGTGCCCTTGGCCCCGTATTCAAGGTGCTCTTATTGATGACCATACCCTGCTTGTCAGCTATAATAAAGATAGAGGCGAGCCACGGGGTAAACACAAAAAGTCAGAAACATGGGATGGGCGCGGGGACTGTATCTCCTGCCGCCAATGCGTTGCTGTTTGTCCTATGGGCATTGACATTCGTGATGGCTTCCAACTTGAGTGTATCCAATGTGCGCTTTGTATTGACGCCTGTAACGGTATCATGAAAAAAGTAGATCGACCGCCAAACCTGATTAGTTATATGAGCCACCATCAAGAAGCTGCAGGCGGCATTAAGCTACAGAAGACTGAAATTTTTCGAGCTAGAACTATCATCTATTTAGTCCTTATCGGTCTAGTGAGTGCTATTATGATGGGCACTCTTGTCACACGCGCTGACATTGACATCAATATATTGAAAGACCGCAACCCGCTTTATGTGATGCTATCTGACGGGCGTGTTCGCAATGGTTATACGGTGAATTTAATGAACAAGGTTCATGAGAACCGCCCTGTGACTATTTCGCTTGAAGGTCTGGACGGTGCAATGATGCGCACGGCTTTTAGCAAGGAATCTCAAACTTTAACCACGATTTTACAACCAGATATGCTGAAAAGTTTAAAAATATTTGTTGTTGTACCAAAGTCTACAGGGCGAAATAGCCATAGTTTCAGCTTTATCATTCATGAAAAAGACGGTACAAAACTTTTAGATGAAGATACGAGTTTTAATGGGCCACGAAAATGAATTCTAACAATAAAAAACAAAATAAATCTCAATTCACAGGTTGGCACTTTTTGATTTTCATTGTTGGGTTTTTTGGTGTGATTATCACCGCAAATATGACCATGGCTTATTTTGCAATTGATACATTTTCTGGTCTGGAAACAGATGACGCATACCGTAAGGGGCGTGAGTATAATCAAACATTAGAAGCGGCAAAGCAACAAGAGACCTTGGGCTGGCAAGAAAATCTCACGCTAGTCAAAAATGGTAGCGGTATAAATGCGGCGCATTATATTACGCTTACTCTTGCTGGTGCTGAAGCTGAGACAGGTCTTACAGCGACATTATTAATTCGCCGTCCAGCAACAGATGCTGCGGACCAAATGATAAAACTTGTAGAGACCAAGCCCGGCACCTTTGTTGGGGTTATTAAACTCCTTGATGAAGGTAGATGGAAGCGCTCTTTGGTGATTACAAAAGAGGATGCCGTATTATTTCGCAAAAATAGTGAATTTATGGTGCAAGGCAAATGAGCGCAGTCAATCTGAGTATTGATAAAAAATATATTCGTGAACTTGGTGATAACCTCGCCGAAGTTGAATTAATTGTGCCAACCATGCACTGCGCTGGATGTATGAGTAAAATAGAGGGCGGCCTAAAAGGCCAGCCGGGCATTGAGCGAGCGCGTGCAAATCTGTCAACCAAACGAGTTTGCTTAAGGTTTCAAACCAAAAGCGTGACCCTTTCGGGTTTGATATCGCGTCTTGAAGGTTTGGGCTTTGAAGCCAGTCCTTTTGACCCTGAATTAGTTGATGATGACCGTGAAAGGGAGCAGCGTTCCCTTTTATTGGCGCTGGCTGTCGCCGGTTTTGCTTCTATGAATATTATGCTCTTGTCGGTCTCGGTTTGGTCTGGCTCAGACATGGACGCTGAAACGCGGGAGATGTTCCATTGGATATCAGCTTTCATTGCCGTACTTGCTATAAGCTATAGCGGGAGACCGTTTTTCCGTTCAGCATTTGGTGCCTTAAAAGTGGGTTCGGTTAATATGGATGTGCCAATATCGTTAGCGGTGCTTCTAGCCACACTTGCCAGTATATATGAAGCAGCAACAGGCGGAGAGCATGTTTATTTTGATGCTGGGGTCATGCTGTTATTTTTCTTGCTCATAGGTAGATATCTTGACCACCGGATGCGGGCGAGGGCGACATCCGCCGCACAAAATTTATTAGCTCTAAAAGCCGTTCCCGCAACAGTAATAGAGGAGGATGGTTCCTCATCTGTTATGGCGGCAGACACAGTGTTGCCCGGAAGTCAGGTCATGGTAGCAACGGGTATGCGTGTGCCCGTTGATGGTATTGTTCTTACGGGTGAAAGCGAAATTGATACAAGTCTTGTTACAGGCGAGACCGTGCCAAAGGTAATCACTATCGGGGATCAGGTTTTTGCTGGCACTTTAAATCTTGGCGCGGCCATTACAGTACAAGTTACATCACGTGGTGAGCATACACTACTGGCTGAGATTGTGCGCTTGCTTGAGGCAGCGGAGCAGGGTCGGTCAAAATATGTGCGTCTTGCCGACCGTTTGGCAAAAGCTTACGCGCCAGCGGTTCATTTTTTGGCAGCCGCCACTTTCTTAGGGTGGTTTTTTGTCTTGGGTGAATGGCACACACCTTTGATGCGGGCAATAGCCGTGTTGATTATTACATGCCCATGCGCGCTTGGCCTTGCTGTTCCTGTGGTGCAAGTTGTAGCATCAGCCCGATTGCTCTTTAAGGGTATACTTGTCAAAGCTGCTGACGGCCTAGAGCGTTTGGCTGCGGTGGATACGATTGTTTTTGATAAAACAGGTACACTGACCCTTGGGGAGCTGAGATTGAATAACCGAGATCAGCTCAATGAGGATGATATTAAAGTTGCTGCTGCCATGGGGGCAACGAGTAACCATCCTTTAAGCCAGGCTGTTGCAGTTGCGGGTGCTGGTTTGGCGTTACCAGTGCTGGAAAAAGTTATGGAAGTTCCAGGCTCTGGTATAGAAGCGCTCCTGAACGGATCGCCCGTAAAGCTTGGCAGACGCGCCTATGTTGGTGTTGAGGGTGAGGCAGCCAGTGATAGTCCTGAACTCTGGCTACAAACGGGGGATGGTCGCCAAGTGCTCTTTACCTTCGCTGATGAACTAAGGCCTGATGCTGTGGACATTATAACTACGCTTAAAAATGATGGCTATGACCTTCACCTGCTTTCAGGGGACCGAGCGGAAGTGGCCGGTAAAATCGCGACATCACTGGGCATTGATAGTGTGCTGGCTGATCAACGACCTGATGAAAAAATCAACTTTATTAAAGATCTAAAGTCTAAGGGCAAGACGGTTCTTATGGTGGGAGACGGGCTTAATGATGCACCAGCCCTGCGCGCGGCCAATGTCTCCATCTCACCATCTTCGGCTACAGATATCACTCAAACCGCAGCGGACTTTATCTTTCAGGGGAAAAAATTAGCGCCATTGGTAGAAGTGATTGATGTCGCCAAGAAAACAAAGCGTTTGGTATTTGAAAATTTTGCATTAGCAATAGGATATAATATTTTTGCTGTACCGCTCGCGATTTTTGGTTTTGTGACGCCGTTGGTTGCGGCTCTCGCCATGTCATCGTCGTCGATTATCGTTACTCTCAACGCTCTGCGGTTAAAATGGGTGCACTCTCGCGCTGAGATCATGCCGTCATGAGTGCTTTGCTGATACTGATACCAGCAGCCCTCATTTTGGGCGGGCTTGGGTTACTCGCTTTCTTTTGGGCCCAAAAGCACGATCAATTTGATGACCTTGACGGCGCAGCGCATCGCATTTTAATGGATGACAGTTTCCCGCAAGAGTGCGAAGATGAGGAACAGGAAGAAAAAGATAACGATTAGGGGGCAATTTATGACGGATTTTGAGAAAAACATTAGACAGTTTTTGAATATTTTTTTGGTTCTTATTCTTTTAGGCGTTCTTATATTTTTTGGTCCTGTGCCTGCTATTATTGACCATAGTAATAATAAGCTTTCGCCTCATCAGCCTTACCTCTTTTCAGATGAAGCAAGCCAGTTACACGCAACTCTAGATGTCGCTGATCTTCATGCGGATAGTTTGCTGTGGCGCCGTGACCCTGCAAAACGTCATGGCTATGGCCTTGTTGACTTGCCGCGCCTTATTGATGGCAATTCAGCGATGCAAGTTTTTGATATCGTCACAAAAGTACCTGTGGGGCAAAATTATGAGGGCAATTCCAGTGATAGCGATAGCATTGGACTGCTTGCGCTGGCTAATCTTTGGCCGCGAGAGACATGGAGTGACCTTAAAGCTCGCGCCCTTCATCAAGCTTCAAGGCTCGAAACTCTGGCTGAGGATTCTGAAGGGTTATTAAAGTTTGTAAAAACCGCTAAAGGATTGCAGTCAGTTATGGATGCGCGCGCTAGAGGCGAAAAAACCATTGCCGCGCTGTTAGGTCTAGAAGGTGCACACGCTTTAAATGAAGATGTTGCAAATCTTGATGAGCTTGAACAGGCGGGTATTAGGATTTATGGGCTAACGCACTTTTTTGATAACTTTATCGCCGGTTCAGCACATGGCATCGAAAAGGGTGGATTGACCGAGGCGGGGCGCGAGCTTGTTAGGGAACTTGAAAAGCGGAGCCTTATCATTGACCTTGCGCACTTGTCGCCTAAAGCTATAGACGAGGTGCTCGCTATGGCAACACGGCCTGTGGTGGTCTCTCATACCGGTGTTAAGGGCACATGTGAGGGCACACGTAACCTAACTGACGCACATGTGGATAAAATAGCTGCTGGTGGCGGGCTCATTGGCATTGGACTGTGGAGCACAGCAACTTGCGGCAATGACCTTCATTCTACGGTTAAAGCCATGAAATATGTTGCGAGTAGAGTGGGTGTTGAGCATGTGGCGCTCGGCAGTGACTGGGACGGCGCTATCGAAGGCTTCATTGATGTGAGTGAAACAGGCGCTATTACACAGATGCTGATGGACGGCGGCTTTTCAGACGCTGATGTTGCACTGCTTATGGGTGGAAATACTATTCGCTTTATGCTCGAGAATTTACCTAAAGAATAAAGCTTATTCCTCAGGCACTATGGCCTTGTAGGCATGCCATGTGGCATGGCCAATAAGCGGATAAACCACAAGCATAGCCAGGCCCAGTGTGGTAATGCCAAAGGTGGTGAAAAGCATAATGATCCATGCCCAGAGCATCATAGGTGCAAAATTGTCCCGCACGGCGCGCACGCTCGTTACCAATGCTGTTATAATGTCTGTATCGCGCGTCATCAGCATGGGAATGGATATGGCTGAAACTGTAAAAGCAAACAAAGCAAAGCTTGCACCAATGATAGTACCTGCTGCTAGCATCCATGCTCCCTCTGAGCTATTTAAGATCATCGGGATAAATTCATCAATTGGCGGAAAGTTAGCGGTTCCAAAGAAAATGGCATAAACCAGTGTAGCAGCGCGGACCCACAATAAAAACATTGTGCAAAGCAAAAGCCCCAAGTAAGCAAGCTGTGTGGGCGCCGAGGTTTTGACTAGCATCATGGTTTTCAGAGTTGGCTTTTCGCCTTTGCCTAAGCGGCGACTGGCTTCATAAAGTCCAACAGCAAAAATAGGCGCAACCAGCATAAAGCCCGATGCAAAAATTAAAAAGAGAGCAACCTGTCCGTCTTGAGACATGCCCCAAAGAATAAAACCTGTAATGAGGGAAAAGGCCGCGCCATAAACCAAGCTGCAGCGTCTATTATTGCTAAAGTCTTGCCATCCAGCAGCCAGCCAGCGCCAAGGGTCCTCCATATGAATTTTATTCAATTTTGGCCCTAAAGTATATGCTGAATTATGTGTGTTATCGCTCATATCCCAAATCCCCCCGGTTATAGGGAGTTTAGCGCATGAGGGATAAAAGACAAGTAGGAAGTTTGGGTGATAATTGTTGTCATTTTCCTCGCGCGTCACCCTGAACTTGTTTCAGGGTCCATGCTGTTTCTTAAGCTTGGATGATGTTTATAGAAAAGAATGGATACTGAAACAAGTTCAGCATGATGTTTCTGGGGATGGCGAATTAATTCATGTTTAAAACTATTTAAATTCTATAAAATACAAATTCTAAAATATAAGACTCTACCCCGTTCGTCATGCCCGACTACGATCGGGCATCCATATGGCACAGGCATTATCATAGTTCCTGAATCATCTGAACCGGACCATCGCAAAGTATGGACACCCGATCATTTCTCGCTGTGCGAGGTCGGGTGTGACGGTGGTTGGAAGCCGCGATTGCAAAATTACCATCAATACTATAGTTTGACATAGTTCCTGCCGAGATGGAACAAGCGAAGGTGGAAATGTCAGAGGTTGAAAATCAGCAAATCAACTGATCTGCCGCTAATCAATATCTGGCTTTAAAGGGCGCACATAGATGGGAAATGACAGCATGAATATGAGTATCTTTAATGAAAATAGAGAGCCTTGCACAGGCTCACTTCTTTTGTGTGCTCACGCATTCGCCAGTCAATCTTTTGCAATGGGGAAAACGTCATGAATGCGCTTAATATGTTAGGCCTTATTCTGTTACTCGGGGTTATAGCATTCATGATCTTAGGTAGGGAAAAAGCCATGAACGCGCTTAAGGTGTTAGGTGTTATTCTGGTACTTGGGATTATAGCATACATGATCGCTTATCCCAGCTATAGCTGGCACCAGAAGCTGACGATTGAGGTGGAAACACCAATGGGGCTTGCCTCTGGCTCCAGCGTTGCCGCTGTAAAGTGGAGTAGCGGCCCAAAGCTTCTTCCGGCTATACAGCGATTCAATAATAAAATGCAGGGGGAAGCAGTTGTTGTTGCGTTACCTGATGGGAAATATATTTTCGCACTTTTAAGCAAATCGAATAATCACGAATATACCTCAGACCTAGCAACCAAAACTCTTTATGACACAACAAAAAGGACAAGGAGCAAAGAGGCATTCAGACGTGTGATCAAGCTCAAAGAACCGCTGACGGTTCCTTCAAATCTATATCCACTTTTCGTTACCTTCACCGATGTCAATGATCCAACCACCGTCCAACAGGTCGACCCAGATGATCTGGCGGCGAGCTTTGGCGAAGGCTATAGCCTTAAAGGTATCACGCTGGAAATTACCGATGAGCCAGTGACGTGGGGCAAAGTGGAAAAAGTGTTGGGATGGATTTATACCGCAGAAAGTCTGACCCCTAGAGAGTTACGGCCTAGATTTGCCAAAGATCGAACATTCGCTCAAAAAGTACATCTGTATGATTTTATTGACATTAAAACCTGGGGCAAAAAACGATCCGAAAGGAAGAATAGATGACAATTAGTCCAGAATTACTCAAGGCCATTTTAGCAATGGATTCATATAATCGTGGGTATGGTATATGAATTATTCCACCAATCCCACCAAACTATTTGCGAAGTCTTTGGGGTTGAAGGATTGCAAGTCTTCAATGTCTTCCCCAACGCCAATGGCGTGGATCGGAATATCAAATTTGTCGGCGCAGGCAACCAGCACGCCGCCTCGCGCTGAACCGTCGAGTTTGGTCATGATAATACCGGTAATTTTGGCAATTTTTTCGAATATTTCCACTTGATGCACGGCGTTTTGACCTGTGGTGGCATCCAGCACAATCAGCGTGTCGTGGGGAGCGTCAGGCAAGCGTTTGCCAATTACCCGCACCACTTTGGCAAGCTCTTCCATCAGTTCAGTGCGGTTTTGCAGGCGACCAGCTGTGTCTATGATCAGTACGTCCATATTTTCAGCAATAGCGCGATCAACGGCGGCGTAGGCAAGAGCAGCGGCTTCTGAGCCTAGTTCTTTGGTGACAACAGGCGCGCCGACACGTTCGCCCCACACTTGAAGCTGCTCGATAGCTGCGGCGCGAAATGTATCGCCAGCCGCCAGCATTACGGATTTGCCCTCGCTTTTATAGCGCTTTGCAAGTTTGCCGATGGTGGTGGTTTTACCGGCACCATTAACGCCCGTCATTAAAATGACGTGGGGCTTGTTACCTCTGTTGATATCAAGTGGTTTGGCAACGGGAGTGAGGATTTTTTCAACTTCATCACTGAGAACCTGAGTGACTTCCTCGTTGCTAATTTCTTTATCAAAGCGACCAACAGAAAGTGCCGATGTAATTTTTGAGGCTGCAGAAACCCCAAGGTCAGCGGTTATCAGCAAATCTTCTAATTCTTCTAGGGTGTCGCTATCCAGCTTGCGCATGGTGAAGATGCTGGTCACACCCTCGGAAATGGCAGAGGAAGAGCGTTTAAGTCCCGATTTTAATCGCTGAAACCAGCTTTGTTTTTGCTCTGACATTATATTCACACCCTTATTGTGGCTTGCATTGCACTCTCAGTACCAGATGAGAGCGTTACGTCAACCATACTTCCTGCTTGAAGTGCCATACTTCCAGCTTGAAGGGAGTGTGTCTCATTCCCTGCATCCAGAAAAACCGGAATAAACTGCTCTGTGTGGCCTGTCGCTATGCCATCACTGCCCATGCGCTCGATGACAACTTTGTCATCTTTTCCAATGCTGCGGGCAAAAAGTTTTGCGACTTGAGCATTGCCAGCTTCACGCAAGCGGGCGGCGCGCTCTTTGCGGATGGCTTTTTCGACAGAAGGCATCTTGGCTGCTGGTGTGCCTTCTCGCTCAGAATATGGAAAGACATGTAGCCACGTCAGGTCACATTCTTCGATGAGCTTGAGGCTTTGTTGAAACATTTCCTCCGTCTCTGTTGGAAAGCCTGCGATAATGTCAGCGCCGTAGACCATGTCAGGGCGCGCGACTTTAACCTGAGCACAAAAATCGATTGCCTGTTCCCGCAAGTGTCTTCTTTTCATGCGCTTGAGCACCATATTATCACCCGCTTGCAAGCTAAGGTGCAAATGCGGCATCAAGCGTTTTTCGCTGA
>CBFDBT010000072.1:0-11476 GCA_965603115.1 uncultured Alphaproteobacteria bacterium | reverse complement strand
CCTCACTTCGTTGCGGCCTACCGCTTGGTCGGTACGCTCACTGGTCGTGAGCTAGGCTCCTTGTTTTACTCCTCGCTGACGCTGCGGGCGCGTGGTCACGCTTGCCTCAGGCACTAGTGCCTTCGGATTGGTGCTTATATTTGCAGAATAAAGTATCCGAGCCAGCTTGCTGGTGAGGTAAGGCGAAAAGCCGCCCGCAGGCGTAAGCCGAGGAAATAAAAATAAAACCTATTCCGCTGCTAGGGCGCTGGATTTGTCTTCACTGGCGATAAGGCGGCTGGCAAAGGTGCTGAGCTTTTCTTGCAATTCCGTAAAATTCTCGTTGGGTTCACGATTATCTTCATTCATGTAAAGACCGCGATTAAGTTCGATTTGCAGCGCATGAATACCGCGGTCGGGTTGGCCGTAATATTGCGTACAATAACCGCCAGCATAAGGAACATTGCGTCGTACTTTTAGCCCTAAATCTTTGAGATATTCTTCAGCCTTGAGAATAAGGTCACTGCTGCAACTGCGGCCTCTGCAATTGCCGAGCACTACGTCAGGCAATACGTTACGTTTGCTCCAGCCAAAAAGGTTAGATGGCATAGAGTGGCAATCGATTAAAATGGCTTTACCCATCTTTTCTCGTGTGTCGTCCAGCAATTGTTTGAGACGAGCATGATAGGGGTAATAGGCACGATTAAGCCGCATTTCGATATGCTCAAGTGGAAGAGTTTGCTCATAAATCGAAATATCAGCAGTAACAATGCGCGGGATGACACCAAGGCCAATTTCAACACGCTCACACTGGCCTGCTACATCCGGTCGTGGATGAAACATCGTGGCATCCACTTCGCCATCATAACGATTAAGATCAACATAGGTGCGGGCATACCGCGCAGCCAAAAGTGGCACACCATATTCTGTCACTGCACTAAAGAGTTCATCCACACGACAGTCCTGCGACTGCTTAAGGCTAACAGCTTCGATAGCGATTGTATCAAGCATATCTCTGGGCACTTCTTCGCCACTATGGGGAGAGGCAAAAACAAAAGGAGAGGTCGCCGGCTGCTTTGGCTGGCGCAAGAAATAAGGACTGTTCGCAATTTTTTTAACTTTGCCCATGGTTGTAGCATAGCTTGAAGTGGGGAATTTGCAAAGCCTTGATGTGACTTTTTCTAAATGTACCTCAAAAGTGTTGCTTGCCTGAAAAAATCACCTATGACACACTATTTGATGTGGAAATTAAACGGAGACGTAAAAGTGTCGGACGGATATCAGGCAGTAGAAGAGCAAACATTATTGTCGAAGGTGCGAGAATATCTTTTTGATAATGCCGAATGGCGCTATTTTCTACTCCTTCTTTTGCTTGGTGCTATTGTCATGAGCAGCACGATGACGGTTGCCAATATTATCTCGTCTCCTTTCTCGCTCTGGTTTATCGACACTACCATATTGATGGCCTTGGCGGGGGGCTACTTACTGATCATTGGTTTTTTCTGGGATGTCAGCCTTATTTTATTCGGTATGGCGGTCAACTTTTTGCGAGGAAGATTGGGGCTAAACATCTCCGAGCGTCTATCGCTTGAAAGCAGCAGATCCTTTCGCTTTTTCTCTAATGGTATTCCTGCGGTCTTTATAATTTTAATAACAAGCTACGCTATTCTTGGCACATCTAATATCACCCTTTTGAGCTTTAAAGTGCTGGGAACGTTTACCGAGTGGCGGGACCCTATTTTTTGGCAACTGGAAGGGCCGCTTTTTCAGTGGCTTGCCACCATGCCCCATAACACCACCTTCTGGGACGCGCTTTACCATAGCTGCTGGCTTTTAGAGATGACGATGGTTTGTTTTTTAATCATTGTCAGCCAAGGCTCACGTACCGTTTTCTTCTATGGCTATTCAATGATTATTCTTTATTACGTTGGCCGCTTTGTTGGCATGTTAAATCCGGTTAAAGGGCCAGCCTTTTATCGGCCAGAATATTTTGACCACAAAGATGGCTCACTCACACAAATGGCAGTGGAAAAACTGACAACCACTCTCGCCTTGCCACCTGAACAGGCAATAGAAGAAGGCGGTATTTTACTTGGTGGAATTTCGGCGATGCCCAGCCTGCATATAGGTATGGTGATCCTTACGTCCTATTGGTTATACACCGCTCGTAGATGGACGCTGATAGCTACTATACCTTGGGTGATCATGGTGTGGACTTCAACTGTTGTGCTGGGTTGGCACTATGTGGTTGATGGCTTAGGTGGCTTACTGTTGGCGGTTTTCAGTATTTGGCTGACACGATATCTTATGAAATTTTCATGGGGCGGACTTGCAAAGAATATATAATTTGCGGGCTTATTGTTGCTTGATGCAAATTCGCACTTGCATGACCCGCCTACTCGGTGTAGTCAAAGCCATCTCGTCGATAGTGTGGTCGGTTAGCTCAGTTGGTAGAGCGCTTCGTTGACATCGAAGAGGTCGCTGGTTCGAGCCCAGTACCGACCACCATTTAACAATCCAGAAACATCATTATATTCAGCGCTGTAGCGAGTATTAAACTCTTTGACATCAATCTCGATGTTGCGGCGTGTTTCGTATGTGTTTCGTAAAGGCGCTTTGGTAAGCTTTGATAGCTCGTCAAAGAAGCTCTCCATAGCCAGCCTTGCCTGCTGGTGATAGTCGGGTCGGTATTTGAAATAGTTGTGTCTGGAGGTACTCCTGCCTGCTGAATGCCCGGTATAAAGTTCAACCTCCATCTCAGGTACATTCTTTTCAAACAGGATGGTCGTCGCTGTATGACGGATTGTCTCACGACATACGTCAGTTACTCCGGCGAGTTCTGTCATACTATTGAAGGAGTTTCTATTGCTCTGGACCGCTTGCAGTCCATACTCCAGCGTTATGTTATCTTTATAGTCCCGCTTTTGCTTTGAGATCACTGCTCCCGATGCCTTTTGAAGCCACGGCTTGAGGTGCTTTACAATCGGTATAGTCGGGCGAGACTTTCTCGTCTGCATGCGTTCTGGTTTGTTCATGATCAGTAAGTTTCGTTTATAGTCTACACACCAGTCAGTATGAAGGTCGCAGATTGCCTCTGGTCTGCCTGCTGTGGCAAAAGCCACCATTAAATAATACATATCCTGTGGATATTGATGAAAGCGCTTATCAGCGGCTTCAAATAGAGCCACTATCTCGCTCATATCTAATACACGATCTCTCGGTCCCGGTAGCTTGCCTTTGGGGACGCTGGGAATGATAGGTGCCCGATCAATGAGATTTTGTCGGCATGCCCAATTGAGCGCTGCCCTGACATAATCCGTGTTTGTGTCAGCGGTCTTGTAGCTCACACCTTTATGCGCGAACTCTTTCTTCACTCCGCGTCTATCAAGGTAGGTGTAGCCATGCGAGTTAACCCGCCATTCATGGAAGCGTTCAATCATTGCTGATGTGAGGTCATTGACGGTACAATCGTTCTTAAGGTTACCATTTCCTTTTTCGTGACCTAGAAATGCTGTGAAGTGCTTAAGACTGGCTTCGATTGATTTTCCCCTACGCTCAGAAGCCAGCTGTGAGGCATGACGCTCATAATAATCCCAGAGGATATCAATGACTAATGCAACTCTCGAGGCCTTCTTATCACCTCTCGTAAGCTCTTTGTTTTTTTGGTACAGTGCATCCCACACCTCTTGAGGTGGGGGATTTAGCTTACTCCTGTCGTCGAAATCAGCTTGAATCCCGGTTGATATGGAGCGGGTGGCGCCTCTTTCGTACCAGCAGACGATCCAATATTGGTTTCCTGACGCTGCTCTTCTTGTGTTGAGCCAGCACTTCCCAAATTGATATTGTCGTTCGAAATTTCTTGCCACCCTAGCATCTCCTTTTTCTCGGCCTCATAAAGAGGATTGAATACAGCCAATGTAGCAAGATAATACAGCTGTGTCGGGGTCAAATTGATCCCACTACCATTTTTCAGCGCCTTGCGAACCTTGTCGGCTAATTTATAAATTTCCTTGCTCATAACAATCCAATAATGCCATTTTGAAGGTCGATCACTAGCAGTTAAACTCGTGAAAAGATGAACCGAACGAGAGCATTTCGAGCACCTCAGACATTTTGAGCCCATCAAGCATATCGAACTCATAAAGCATTCCGAGCACCTCAAGCATATTGAACCCATCAAGCTTTTCGAGCAGCTCAGGAATTTCGAGCCCCTCAAACATTTCGAGTTCCTTAAGCATTTCGATGACCTCAAACATTTCGGGTTCCTCTGCTAAGCTGCGTTGAGCATGAAGCTTCACCTGTAAGAGCGACACGCGAGGATATTTTTTTTCTACCGTTGTTTCTGCGCGGTATGTGTTTTCAGATAAATATTTATTGATCTGAATAACGCTAGTAAGTCTTTTGCGCCCGATTTTAATAAATTCAATTTTACGGTTATAACGGAGTCGCCTGAAACTACTGACAGGAATGCGGAACATATGAGCCGCCTCTTCGTCTGTGTACAATTGAGGCGGTGGTGTACGCACATGTGAGTATGGGGGGTTATCATTTGCATTGTCTTCTACTAGAGTAATTAAATCATCAAGCTCTAGGTTAGTAATGGAGATCGTTTTCATCGATTTTAAATCCTTCTTTGTGTTCATTTAAAAAGCCATGAAAGCACTACCGAAGTTTTTTGAAAAATAATAGCGGGACATTTGCTAATTTTTTATTGTTTATTTGCAATAACTTAATTAACCTAACTTGTATGTTTTGATAGTAATATGAAAAGGCCCTCAATGAAAAATGATATATCGAATAAAAATAAAAACAATAAAACACCTACACTTCAGATGAATCTTCGTGTGCCTGTAGAAACAAAAGAGAAACTGGAGTGGTGGTTTAATTATTTTAATAGAATCGGGTCTTCTTACGTTTCACGAGGTCAGGTACTCACAAGGGTTTTGAAAGATAGTCGTTCTTCCGATTTTCCCGATGATGCGTATTCTGGCAGAGAGTATTTCCGAAAGAGGCAAACATATTCTAGAAGGATATGGGATGAAATGCCTAGTGAGGAAAGGTTGGATTTTCTTGAATACGCCAAAGAATCTTATGGAGACAAAATACCAGTCATATTTAACCGTAGACATAGAAATAAAGGCTATATTAAATTGTGATCTATGACTTGAGTTCATGGTGTGAACTAAATATCCTGTACGTGACACTGTAATTTAATAGATCACTATTGTAAGTGCCCTATATGTGACTCAGGACTCTCGCCAGCGCGTTCCGTGCTTGTTGATAGATGATGGTAGCTGCCAGCGCTGTTGATGCGCTCGCTGACTCTTAAAATGAATTTATGCAATCCTCATGTCAATGTTTTTTCTACAATGCCTTGTAAAATATCAACAATGGATTAGGGTTTTATTTGATTTCAAACTTGAGGAGTTAGAATGGCAGTTTCTGTAGCAGAATACCTTGGACAAAGGACAGATATTGATGGGGATATAATAATGCCTGTTCAAGGACAAAGCGGCGCGCTGTGCCCTTTTATGGATAGACCATGTGACAAAGTTAATAAGAGCAAACCAAATCATCCAGTTTGTTCTGTTAGAAGGCCTGATAGTACAATATGGATAACCTGTGAACATCGATTGTGTTCAACAAGACAAGTAAAAACTGTCGCCGCCCCAACTGTGGAAAAACCAACACATAAAGAAAAAGTTCACATAGGACTCGTGCCTCACCAGATAAATATACTTCGACAAGTGGCCGAATTTGTATATTCAAATGATTTTACAGATGACGATATTGTTATTAGGAGAGAAGCATCGATCCCATTAGGTGACGGTAGCTCATACCATGCGGACTATATAATGCGTAACATTGGAAATAATACTGAAACTGATCGAATCCTATTGGAAATGCAAGGTGGTGGAGAAACGAGTAGTACAGGCAAAATTACACGACATCTAGATGGTTGGAAAAATAATGCCGACCGAACAAATGATATTCTGCGTCAATCAGTTGGTGCAGGAACTATAGTAACGAATGCATGGAGGCGTCAACAAGAGCAATTCTTGGTTAAGGGAAATGTTGTTTCGCAAACGGGAGGGAAAATTGTCTTCGCTGTTGGAACTATGCTATTTGACTATCTTAATAATAGATTTGCAAATGCAAATTTAAATGACTTGAGAGATCACCATTGGACACTTTGTCTCATAGCGTTTAAGGAAGACGCAGATGGTGAAAGAACAACGGGACCTATACCTTTAATAGTAGATTCTGAACGACTTCTATATACAAATTATTCTACTTTCGTGAGGTTTTTGACTGACCAGGGCGGACCTGCACCTCAAATATTTGAAGGTGATTTTCTATCTCTTTCAGGAAATGAAATAGAAATAGGATAATTTGCGAAAATTATTTTATTCCATATTCTTTGTCTACAGCCACAATCCTCTCTCCTAACCACCTTACAATAGGGACAGCTACTGCATTGCCTAGCGCCCTGTATCTATTAGAGTCCATCCCACTGGGAAGCCCTGCAACCTCTCGTACTCGGTAGGGAGCATCCTTCGAACATACAGCATCGGAGCTTCCTCTGGAATCAAGGGTGTAGGTTTCTCCGTCATTTCGGTAACCTTTTGCTTGTGGTCCGGCTGTGTGCTTTCGCCCAATTCCCGCATGTTGGATAGAGTAGACATTTGACTCTGATAAGCCTCCATCATCTCTTCCGGCAGCTCTTTGCCTCTTTCCTTCGCCCTGTTTATCAGTGATTGAAGTTGCTCCTCGTTCAAAAAGTACCTCAGCGGAGCGCATATCTCCAAGACTTGCGACAATGTAAACTCTTCTTCTTCGCTGTGGTGTTCCAAAGTATTTTGCATCCAATACTCTCCACGAAACGCCATACCCGAGTTCATCCATCTTTTCGATGAGAATTCTGAAATCTTCTCCTGCATGGCTATTGAGCAATCCGGGAACATTTTCGATAATAACCCAGTCAGGTTTTTTAGCTCTGATAAGTTCAGAGTATTGATAGAATAATCCACTACGTTCACCCTTAAGTCCCTTTCGTTTACCTTGATTAGCTAATGACAAGTCTTGGCACGGGAAACCGCCACACCAGACATTGCTATCCGGAATATCATCGGAGGTTAACTGTGTGATATCATGAAATAATGGCGTATCAGGCCAATGACTTTTTAAGACCTTCTGACTAAATTTATTTATTTCACATTGAAAAACGACATCCATCCCAGCGGCTTCAAGACCTAGGTCAAACCCACCAATGCCCGCAAAAAAAGATGCGACATTATACTGCCTTGGTAATAATTTTGCAGATGTCTTAGATTGAACAGCCAGCATTTGATTAACAATATCACTTGTATTGCTAGTTTTAACCCAAACAAACATTTCTAAGGCTTCCTTGTCAATTTGGTACCCATTGTGATTTGTTTCTTTCGTAGCCGGAAGCTCCCCCATACGAATAAACCGTCTAGTTCCGTTAATATCTTTAACGAGGGACTTTTCCTTTAAAATGTCAGTAGCTTCTTTTACATTAAAGAAATTCATACCCACCCCATGTTCAATGTTTGTTCTTGTTAGATAAAATCTTTAACATGAAGATTTTAAATTAACAATAGAATACATGTTAATACTATTAAGTCCATAAAAACAAGGTATTATAATTTTTAATTTCGGGTGATCTTAATGAACAATCAAATAACGGCCTATAGAATAAAAACTTTTTATCAACGCTACACACAAACATTCTGACTAGTCAGTTCCCCACTACTCTCACTTTCCCTGTTAGAAGGTCTTGCATCAATGAATCTCTTAGATCTATTGTTTTTTGGAGCTTTCGACGCTTTTCATTAATACTAGAGTCTATGGAGGAGAGGATAGATATGATATTTTTCTGCTCCACCAGCGTAGGGACAGGAATAGATATTTGACATAAATCCCTTCCCGTAATGCCTGAGATAGCACCTGGTCGTATGATTTTTTGAATCAGACTCTTTCCTAGACTAGAAGAAAAATAATAATAAACATATTTTGCCAAGACTGCTTTTGTGTTCAGGCGCAATCTAAGCGACGATGAATCAAAACAGGTTGGCTCTGTAAGCTCTCCTACTATAACACACTTGCCTACTCCTTTTATAAATAGAGACCTTCGAGCAAATAACAAATCTCCAGTTTTTATAAAAAAATTATTTTCTCTCTCAGCACAAGCATCTACTTTTTTCAGGCCTCCATTTGTGATGGTTTCTGAGCTGAAAACCTCACCCATTCGAACCATCTCGAAGTCAGAGTAAGAACCATAGTATTGACTAGATTTAGATAATCCATCCCTTGCCCCCCCGTGAGAAATATCTCCTAATGACATCATTCTCAAGCTATCCGGAACACTGTTTAGATTATTATCTTTAAATTTTGTGCGGCTTGCTCCCGCGGTAAATAACTTTAGTTTAGTTGCTTTTTTTAAGTCTTGTAGTTTGCCGGTCTGAATTTTTATTTTTTCACGCACGTCATTTACTGAACCAAGAATATCAACGATTTTCTTTTGTTCTGTATGGGGAGGGACCACTATCATAGCCTTCCTAAACTCTCCTTGAGTTAAAAACGCCCTTGTCACACCTCTCATAGAAGAGCCAAGAAAATCGGTAACAGCTTTTTGCAGTCCAAGGACCGCAAATTTTTGACTGTTATGCTTGTCATCCTTAATTCTCAAGCACCACATATTCTGGTTTAGGTATAACTTTGCTCCCTTTGTCGAAACTCTCGCATGTTTTCCTACCGTCGCCCCCACCATTACCAATAAATAATCATCATCCCTCAAAAGGTACTTATGAAACTCACCGGCTCTTTCTTCCGACAAATGAACCACATTATTGGATAAATCCAATTCATTGGAATTCGAGATATTTATAACCCTAACTATTGGATTTCCGCGAGAAACATAATCACTTCTTTTAAAGACGTATCCTGTGTTTACAGATACGAAATTATTAATTGGTATTTTGCGCCATCCACTTGGCACGAAATCACTCATACCCAAGCTCCTTGAGGTATGACCACATTACTTTTTCGGATGATTTGACCTCCGCGTCGATCTCGTGCAGCGAGACTTTATATTTGTCCCACCAGTGCTCGAACTGCGCAATGACCTGCTTGTCGTCAGTACCTAAGTGATCGCGGATTTGCTCCTTGCTCTTGATCTCCGCTTTAAAGGCATAATAATCCCCGTCTGTGCGATCAAAGACACAAGATACGTTCATGCCGGCCAACACCTCTTGGATATAGTCATCTTCAATCTCTCTGACTGGAATGCCGCCGTGTAGAATTGCTTTAACATCATATTGCTCTGGTGGCGGGGAAGTATCTGCGTAACGCCGGATATTGAGATTATAATCATTCTCACGTATTTCAGAGAGATCAACCACTCTAGAATATCGCTTAATATCGCTGTAATTATCGAACGTCTTGATAATTTTGTCGATGTTTTCTTGTCGCAGTCGGTTCTGGTTTTTTACTTCTTCATATTCCAGCTCACCATTGATGAAGATAATCCTTCCTTTGCGCTCATCTGTTTTGTTTTTGTTGATGATTAACAGTGCCGCCGGCATGCCGGTTCCGTAAAAGAGCGCCGAGGGCAGACCAATAACTGCCTCCACCAGATCATCATCTAATATACCTTGTCTGATTGCTTTCTCGCTTGAACTACGAAAGAGCACGCCGTGTGGCACCACCACACCCACCATGCCTTTATCATTCACCGAGGCGATCATATGCTGGATGAAAGCTAGGTCGCCCGCATCCTTTGGCGGGGTGCCATAAGGAAAGCGACCATAGGCATCGCTGTCTGCTTCATCCTTGCCCCATTTTTTAAGCGAGAAGGGTGGGTTGGCAATCACGCGATCAAAGACCATCAGTTCACCTCCATGCGTGTGCTGCGGGTCTCTCAGTGTGTCACCCTTCCTGATGCTGGCATTGAAGACGCCGTGCAGGAACATATTCATTTTGCAGATTGCCCAGGTATTTAGATTCATCTCCTGACCATAGAGTGATAGGTTAGATGCATTCTCACCGTGAGCCACCAGATAGTTGCAAGTTGTGACCAGCATGCCTCCGGAGCCGACTGTGGGGTCATATACCTTCATGCCAGCGTGCGGCTTGAGAAGTAAGACCAGAAGTTTAACCACCTCGCTCGGTGTATAGAACTCGCCGCCCTTTTTACCCGCTGAATCCGCGAACATCTTGATAAGATATTCGTAAGCGGAACCGAGCAAGTCAGGACGTTCAAAATCGGCATTGCGTAAACGGTGTGTATTGAAGTGAGATATGAGTTCTCGCAGCTTTTTGTCATTGAGCTTGTTCTGGATATTAAAGTCGATAGAGACCAGCACACCTTGGAGTGATGTATTAGTTTCTTCAATAGCTTCGGTTGCCTTGTTTAGCTCCGCGCCTATATCATGTTTTAAGTCTTTAAGGTGAGACCACCGTGCTCGCTCAGGCACAAAGAAGGTTTTGTCGTATTCGTCTTCGTCTGCGGCGAGGCCTTTTGCTTGCTCTGGTGTCTTGCCCTTCGTGAGATAGTGCAGGACGACCTTTTCCTGCTCTTCGTCAAACGAGTCTGAAAGACGCTTTAAGAACATCATACCGAAGATATAATCTTTAAACTCAGAAGCATCCATATTACCGCGAAGAATGTTAGCGGTTTCCCAGAGAAAGGCCTCTAGCTGTTTAAGGGTGAGGGTGTCAGTCATGTGTATCTTGATCCCCGAGGTAAGCGCTAAAGCTGTATGAGGACACTAGAGCAGATTATGTTTGTATCTTCCACTTCATTTTAGCTTTTTATACAAATTTAGGGTGTCCTTTATACCAACTAACGTAAATTTCTTTTATAGACCGTCTCTGTATTTTTCACGGCGAATGAGGTGAAATACAAACTTTATCAACCAACATCAGAAGCTTCCTTAGAGCCGCGAGAAAACAATGATCTCGGGAAAGCCTTTAAACGTCAGCATTTCAGCGGGAAAAGCTCTCGGCAGCGCAGTAAGGATAAAATTTTTGAAAACCACTTTCACACGCGAGACGGTGGTTATGACCGCTTTTGAATTTTGGCATAGTAAATCTTACGCCATTCAATATGGTCACTATCTTGAGCCGGGACATATCATCTCGATAAGAAAACTAAGGAAGCTTGCCCCTGCCACGACTAGACAGAATATAGCGGCTGCCTTGCCAAAGAAGATAAGCGCAAAAAATGAAAAGAGCAGCCATAGCAATGTCATATCAACCCTCCTGTTATATATAGATATATGGAGCCAATATCTGCTACCAAGGGGGCGCCTGTGTAAGGACTGGTAATTAAAAAGCTTGAAATATCCAAAGCATCAGGATGAAGAGGTTCGCGTTTTTTCTAGGACATCGACCTTTTATGAACCGGTCACTCTGTTCTTGTGAGGGCGTTATCAGTTGATAGAGGTAGGATAGCTCACTGAATCTATGGTAG
>CBFDBT010000071.1:0-11582 GCA_965603115.1 uncultured Alphaproteobacteria bacterium | reverse complement strand
ACCATAGCCTTCAATTTCATCACTGATAACCACACTGAGGCGGTAATCTGGCAAAGTAGAAGACCCGAAAAGGTCGAGCATGCGGTTGCGCATTATTTGGCCCAAGCGATCAGGTATAGGGGCAATATCAATGCTGGCCAGTTTGGTTAGCACTATCTTGCTGTTGTCACCCTCGGCCTGATATAATGGGTGAAACCCACAACCCGTGAGCAAAAGAGCGAGAACAATAATAATGCTTTTTGTCATGGCCTTAATTTTACCCCACTACAATATTAACAATTTTTCCCGGTATGGCGATTATTTTTCGAACCGTCTTGCCTTCAATATTAGTCTGGATTTTTTCACTTGCCAAGGCTGCCTTTTCAAGGCCTGCACTATCAGCGTCCGCTGCGACTTCTATTGTATCACGCACCTTACCATTTACCTGTACAGCTATGCGTACAGTGTCATCAACCAGAAACGCCTGTTGAGCTACTGGCCATGGCTCATTTACCAGCAAAGTTTCATATCCCAGCATGGCCCATAGCTCTTCACCAAGGTGCGGCATCATAGGGCCAATGAGCTTGATCAATGTCTCTATGGCTTCACGCCTAGCGGCTTTTGCCCCTGCACCCTCAGCACCTGTAGAGATGCTATTGGTAAATTCATACAGTCGCGCCACCGCTTTATTGAAATGCAGGGCCTCAATATCTTTGGTGATAGCAGCAATCGTTTTATGACTGGCTTTTCTAAGTAACAGCGCTGACGGAGAAAGATCAGTTGGCATATCTATGTTGGCCGGCAATGCCTCGATCGCCTCACTGACCATGCGCCATATACGCTGGGTAAAACGCCACGCACCCTCAATACCAGATTCAGTCCACAGCAAATCCCGTTCCGGCGGGCTATCTGATAGCATAAACCAGCGAGCCGTGTCAGCGCCGTATTGATCGATTATATCATCAGGGTCCACCACATTTCTTTTGGACTTTGACATTTTTTCAATGCGGCCTTTAGTAATGGTAAGGCCACTATCGCTGCGAATAAGGCCATTATCTGCGCTGTGACTCACCAGCTCAGGATATACCCAACTGCCTTCGCTATCTTTATAGGTTACATGGGTGACCATGCCCTGCGTGAAGAGGCCTTCAAAAGGCTCATCAACATTTACAAGGCCAACTTTTTTCAAGGCCCGTGTGAAAAAGCGCGCATAAAGAAGGTGCAGAATAGCATGTTCGATACCACCAATATATTGCTTAACCGGTAGCCAGTCATTGACCGCCTCGCCGTTAAGCGGCGCTTTTGTAGTCGTGTCACAAAAACGCGCGAAATACCAACTACTGTCCATAAACGTATCAAGCGTGTCGGTCTCGCGCCGTGCAGCCTTACCACATGTGGGACAGTCAACATCTTTCCATGTTGGGTGATGGTCAAGCGGGTTGCCGGGACGGTCAAAGCTGACATCCTCTGGCAAAACAACCGGCAAATGTGCTTTTGGCACAGGTACGACACCGCAATCATCACAATGAATAATGGGAATGGGTGTGCCCCAATAGCGCTGACGCGAAACGCCCCAATCACGCAGACGGTAATTAACCATGCGCTCACCCCAGCCTTCGGCTTCGGCGCGGTCAATAACAGCGGCTTGGCCCGCTTTAACGTCCATTCCATCCAAAAAGCGACTATTGGCAAGCTTACCGGGGCCCGTATAAGCCTCAGTGCCAACGTCAAAAGTATCAGCGTCAGCGTCTTCAGGCACAACAACGGGCAGCACTGGTAATTTGTATTTATGGGCAAAATCAAGGTCGCGTTGATCGTGCGCTGGACAGGCAAAAATTGCGCCTGTGCCATATTCCATCAATACAAAGTTAGCAACGTAAACTGGCATCTGCCAGCTATCATCAAATGGGTGTTTTACTTTTAAGCCAGTGTCAAAACCCTTTTTCTCTGCCTTTTCGATGGCTTCTTCCGTCGCACCGGTTTTATGACACTCTTCAATGAAGGCTTGAAGGTCGGGGTTTTCTTGCGCCAGCGACGTGGCAAGGGGATGATCAGGCGAAATGGCACAAAAACTTGCGCCAAAGATCGTGTCTGGACGCGTGGTGTAAACCTTAATGCCCTCATCGCCATCTACTAGCTCAAATTCAAATTTCAAACCCTCAGAGCGGCCAATCCAGTTTTCCTGCATGGTGCGGACTTTATCAGGCCAGCGGTCGAGGTTTTTCAAGCCATCAAGCAACTCTTCGGCAAAGTCGGTGATTTTCATAAACCACTGATACAGCATGCGACGCTCAACAGGGGCGCCGGAGCGCCAGCCACAACCATCAACCACTTGCTCGTTGGCAAGCACTGTGTGGTCTACCGGATCCCAGTTTACCCAACTCTCTTTTTTATAAACGAGGCCCTCTTCAAAAAACTTAAGGAAAATTTCTTGTTCTTTGCCATAATAATCAACGTCACATGTGGCAAATTCTCGAGACCAATCAATCGCAAGACCAACCTGTTTTAGCTGATCGCGCATATTGGCAATATTATCATACGTCCAGTCTGCCGGATGAACCTTATGCTCCATTGCCGCATTTTTCAGCCGGCATACCAAAGGCATCCCAACCCATTGGGTGTAAAACTTCATAGCCTTGCGCACGACGATAGCGCGCAACCACATCACCTAGTGTATAATTGCGAACATGGCCCATATGCACCCGACCAGATGGATAGGGAAACATCTCCAACACATAATATTTTGGTTTGTCGGATAAGTTATTGGTCAAAAACGTCTCGGATTCCTCCCAGACTTTCTGCCACTTCGACTCGGTTGCTTTAGCATTATAACGCGTCATGAAATATCTCAAAGTTAGTGTCAGACCCAGCTACGACTAGCTGAGTCTTTTATTAAGTCGTGTTAGAAAAGTTTAATTTTCTTCATTGCCAATCTTAAGCTGACGGGCGCGGGTTAAGATTGCCTCTTCAACCTCAAGACCTGTCGAGGCCTTTACAGGAGCCACAACCCAATCAGCGCCTTGCTTTTCTTGGCGAGATACATTCACTTTAATGCCATCAGAGCGTAGAATTTCTCCTTGAAAAACCACAGAAACCTTAACCCGCTCATTCGGCGCCTCGGGCTGGAGCACCCAATCCGTGATTATAACGCCAGAAGATGGATTCACGCTTTGAAATGGCATGAAGGATAAGGTGTCGAGTGTAGCCTGCCATAAATAGCCGTTTACCCCTATTGCCGTTGTTTCAGGCCTTAGAGTTTTAGTTTCTTTATCTGAGCCGCCAAACATACCGCAAGCGCTCAAAGGAGCGATCAATGCTAATATCATCAGCCTTTTTGCCATTGTTTTCATTTCGTGTCCCTTAGAGAAATTCGTTACTAATATATTTACCTTTTCCGAGTAATATAAAAAAAAGGCAGCTTTGTGCCGTTTTATAGACGCGAGAGAAAAATAAAGCCACAATAGAATGCGCATTATAACAATTAAATGTAAATTCTAGCGTGTCTTTAGGGTCACAGAGGCGATGAATCTTCATAGTCGCCCTTGCATCTCGTGGAGATCGGCCCATAATATTAGGCAAAGAATTAGTGACTAGTTAATTAATAAAATTTTGAGGGCATATTTGGCCAGAGTTTGTATTAATTAGTATCGGCCACAAACAAAAGATAAGTGACGGTGTGTTGTGAATATAACAGAATATAAAACAAAAGGTTTGGTTGCGCTAACAACAGCTGCAGCCTTGTTTTGTATGCCTTTTTTCAGCGCGAATGCGAGCTATCAGGATGCAACTGATGATGATGCTGTTAAAAAAGAAGTAAATAAAAACATCGAACTGGTTGAAGAAAAAGCACCGCGTATTAGCACCACAACACCTGAATCAACTGTTGATACCAAGAGCTTTGTTCCATTCGACGAATCAATCGAGGCTGCTCAAGGCGGGTTTTTCTATCTTACAGAAAGAGACAGTAAAGGTTTAACCTTGAACGTGGCCCCTGCATCTTCCAATGCATTGGCTCTCGATAGTATTTTAGGCTCGTCCAGAAAAAGCATTTTACCTTCTTCTGGATTCAGCTTTTTTAATACTGAAGGCGCTATTGACTTAACCGTGGCTGATGGTGATTCGCATGACCCATCTCTAGATGGCTTCGCACTTTCTCTTAAATCTGCAATGAATTTAGGCATGCCCGAGCTGGCTATATCTCCAGAATCTGTCGGTATGGAAAATCCGCTTCTTGAGCGTCGTTATAATCTTGGTGTATCTTTTGGGTATTCCGGCTTTAACATTGACGCCAACTTCCATGAAAAAGATGGTGGTGTCACAGAT
The DNA here is from genome assembly GCA_965603115.1 of uncultured Alphaproteobacteria bacterium. Lineage (GTDB taxonomy): Bacteria > Pseudomonadota > Alphaproteobacteria > Sphingomonadales > Kordiimonadaceae > CBFDBT01. The sequence continues at coordinate 7,280 of CBFDBT010000071.1, read as the reverse complement.
GTATATACTGGGATCGATATTGGTTTTAGTTACCGCACACAACGTTGGATGACACGAGTTGGGCTTTCTGAATATACTTACGCACGCAGCCCTTATTCAATGTTACCTGACGCTGTTAGAAACCTTCAGAGTTTTGAAGTTGGCGGGGCTTACAGTGTCTCTAAGTGGATCAGTTTAACCGGTAGTCTGAAAATAACCGATTATGACAAAGGCTATGAGCTCAATAATCTGGACTGGAGCAGTCAAGTCTATCTGGGTGGTCGCCTGTCCTACTAGAACAGCCCGTTATCATTTTACTTTTTTGAGAACCCGTCAATAGCTGCGAAAGCCGCTATACCTATGCTATCCAACTTTTTTAAACTCTCATTATTAATGCCGCCAAGAGCAACAACGGGTAATGGAGAGTGCTTAATTAAGCGAGACAATCGGTGGGCACCCATTCCATTTGCATCACTATGACTTTGGGTTTTAAATATGGGCGAACACAAAACCATGTCTACACCCATAGCAGCAGCACGCAGTCTCGATTTTTGGCTTTTAGTCGCAGCGGTTACAAGAGAAAACTCATGACAGGGCGGCATAGGCCGGTATAGCTGATGTTCAGGCATATGTAATCCATCTGCCTCGACTTTGCGCGCAAGGTTTGCATCGCCCGCGAGCAAAGATTTGACACCGCACCTCCTTGCAAGCTCAACAATTTGTCGGGCATAAGCCTCTCGTTCACCATGGTCATAGTCACGAATAATAACAGCACTTGATGCAGGCAGGGCCGTTATTATCTCAGCCCAATGCGGTGCACGTTCACGATCAGTGATAAAAATCACTTGCGGCAAATCACTCTTGTGCATTCTGTGCTTGACCATAAATCCATCCATGCTTTACTTAACTCTATGCCCTAAGAGGAAAGCTACCCCATGTCAAATATCACAAACACTATCATTGAAAATATCGCTCTTCTAAATAGTGAGATTAAAAAAGCCTGCAAATATGCCGGTGTCGACGAAGCACACCCCAAAATAATTGCCGTGAGTAAACGCCAAGACCTGGGCCGCATCACCGAAGCCCTTGATTCTGGCGTGCGTATATTTGGCGAAAACCAAGTTCAAGAAGCTTCTCAGCGTTGGCCAGCTTTGCAGACAAAATATGAAGGTATAGAGCTACACTTAATTGGCGGCTTGCAATCAAACAAAACCGCTCAGGCCGTGGCACTATTTGATGTGATCGAAAGCGTTGACCGTGAAAAAATCGCGCGTGCTATCGCTCGGGAATGTCAAAAACAAGACCGCCATCCTGATATTTACATTCAGGTCAATACAGGCGAGGAGCCTCAAAAAGGCGGTGTGCTACCCTCTGACCTTGATAGACTCGTTCACTGCGTAAGAGATGAATTATCATTGCCACTGGTTGGACTTATGGCAATACCGCCTACAGACGACGACCCCGCCATGCATTTTGCATTGCTGAAAAAACTTACCAAACGCCATAATTTAGAACGACTGTCCATGGGCATGAGTTCAGATTTTGCTCTCGCGGCGTCTATGGGGGCAACCGATATTCGGGTAGGTACTGCCATTTTCGGTGATAGACACTCTTGAGACGTTCAAGCGCCACTAAGGCTTCCTCGCATAAGCTCGGCCTCGCAGTCGCTCGGTACGCTCACTCGTCGTGAGCTATAAAGGTGCACGCATATTCCGAAGACACTTGTGTCTGAGGCAAGCGTGACCACGCGCCACGCGAAGCGTGAAAGCCTAAGGGATGGATATCCCTCCCCAAATTAATAGGTGGCGACTGAGGCTAAGTAAATGACCTATCTACCTTTAATCACTATTCTATCATTAATATCGACAAGGGTGATAAGCTTGCGTAATGCATCATGCGCGATGGCAACGCAGCCTTCGGTTGGCGCATAACCCTCGCGAGCAACATGAACAAAGATCGCACTACCTTTATCAGCCTTTACGGGGTCATCATTATGCCCAATCACCATTATAAGGTCGTAGGTATCATCCTCGCGCCACAGCTGTTCCGCACTCGCTCGCCAAGGGTAGCGCACCAACTGATTATAGGCAGCGTCGGTTGGTTCATCGCACCAACCCATTTCGGGAGAAATCGCCGAGACAGGATATTTTGAGATGGGCACTTCTTCTTTGTCAGGGCGATAAAATATACGACGGATCGGCCAGCTTCCCATCGGGCTTTTACCATCCCCTTCTTGCTTATCGTCTGCACCAATGATGCCCGCGCGACCAAGGGCACAAGGCACATCGAAATTAGGGCCCAAGAGGCGCCCTTTGCGTTCATCATTATCGTCGCATATGACCGTCCACTCCATCACAATAAGTGACCCGTTTTGGACTTCTTTACCGCCAGATATTTTTCATTATGGGGATTTGGTGGAAAACTATGTTCTACTCGCTCGCTGACAACAATACCGTACCGCGCCATTGCCGCTACCTTTTCAGGATTGTTTGTCATCAAATGAACAGATGCCACGCCAAGAGCTTTTAACATAGATGCCGCGGGCTCAAATATACGTTCGTCAATATCAAAGCCCAAACGCAAATTTGCATCAACCGTATCATATCCATCCCCTTGCAGAGCGTAAGCCTTGAGTTTTGCGTTAAGGCCAATACCGCGGCCTTCTTGCGCTAGATATAACACCACGCCACCACCCGCCTTGGAAATTTCAGCGATAGCTCCGCGAAGTTGCTGCCCACAGTCACATTTAAGCGAACCCAGTAAATCCCCGGTAAAACACTCGCTGTGAATACGGGTCAGCACATCATTTTTATGCAAACTACCGCCAACCACTATGGCTATATGCTCGGGGCCGCCAGCCGGAGAGCGAAAAGAAATAAGCTGAGTTTTTGCCGACGCTTCAAGGGGCACTTGCGCACGCGCCACTATCGCCAAGCTCTTGGCGTGGGCACTGTCACTATCAAGTGCTGCGTCAGCGTCAACCGCTAGCAAACCACTATTAACAAGCTGGCCTGCTTCCTCTTTTGATAATTCCACCGCAAGCACGGCTGGCAGCAAACGCGCAATTTTGGCAAGCTTAACCGCTGCCCTGTCGGTGGCACTATCAGCAACATTATGACGCTTGAAGGGCCCCTTCATAGGGTTTGCTAAATCAAGCGTTGGGTCTGCCAAGTTAGCGAGATCGGCACTCGACATCCAATTTGGCCTGTCCAATCGCACAACCGACCAATCTTCACAAGCAATGTTAAGAACCATAGCGCGGTTCGCCGTAATCATAATGAAAGGCTCTCCTGCAAGTCCTGACCCAAAAGACTCAAGCGATAGGTCATCAATTGTTTCAAGCGACATAACCAGTAGCGAATTATCACCGCGCACAACAACGCTTTGTCCGCGACGCAGGTCATCGGCTGCGCGGTGCACGCTCAAAAGTTTATCTTGCGTAATTGTCACTCAAAGCTCCCAGTATGCTCAGCTTTATGATAAGCTGTGCCGTGACCCATTGTTTCATATGCCTTTTGTCACAAATTCCACCATCTGTCACCGTTTGTATGTGTTACAATGGTAAAAATCCCATGCGCTCACAGATGCGTTACTTGTCAAACCATAATTTTAGCCATAGTTTCATACTCTATAATAAGATTTCATTAGATAAGGATGACAACCGTGGCGGGAAAAAGAATAGTAATCATTGATGATGATCAGGATTTGCGAGAAATCTTGGCTGAGCAGCTTGAGCTGCACGAGGATTTTGATATTCATCATATCACCACCGCGTGTGAGGGCTTGCGCTACTTGAAAGAAGGTCAAGCTGACTTGGTGCTTCTTGATGTTGGCTTGCCCGACATGGATGGGCGGGAGCTTTGTAAGTTAGTGCGCAAGGCAGGAATTCTTGTGCCCATCATCATGCTCACAGGCATGGAATCGGATGCGGATACTATTTTAGGTCTCGATTCTGGCGCCAATGACTATGTTACCAAACCTTTCAAATTCGGCGTGTTGCTAGCTCGCATTCGCGCGCACCTGCGTCTGCATGAGCAAAGCGAAGATGCTGTTTTCAACATCGGCCCTTACCAGTTTAAACCCTCGGGCAAATTATTAGAAGAAAAAGACAGTGGTCGCAAAGTGCGCCTGACGGAAAAAGAAACCGCAATTTTAAAATATCTCTACCGCTCTGGCGCCAAGTCTGTTGGGCGCGACGAGTTGCTCACCGAAGTGTGGGGTTATAATTCTGGCGTTACCACCCACACACTCGAGACCCATATATACCGCCTGCGGCAAAAAATTGAGCTGGGTGAAGGTAAGGCAAAGCTGCTGGTGACAGATAGCGATGGGTATAGATTAAGTGGGGTGAGTGGTTAGGGTTTTTTAGTATAATATCCTCGGCTATCGCCTACGGGCGCGTGGTCACGCTTGCCTCAGCAACAAGTTGCTTCGGATTTGAGATTCTCTTGCAGGATAAAGTATCCGAACCAGCTAGCTGGTGAGGCAAGGGCAACGCCCGCCACGCGGAGCGTGTAAGCCTAAGGGATGGATATCCCGCCGACGAATGAGGCGACCAAAATACCCCTAACCCTAAAATTCAAAATCCACCATTACAGGTGCGTGGTCAGATGGTTTTTCCCACCCTCTAGCATCGCGAACGACTTCCATGGCTTTGGCAGTGCCTTTAAGGCAAGGTGTTAGCCATACGTGGTCAAGGCGGCGGCCTTTGTCAGCATTGGACCAATCCGGCGAGCGGTACGACCACCAGCTATAAAGCTTATCACTGTCAGGCACGAAGTCCCGCATGATATCAAGCCAACCACCGGCCTGCATCAATGTCATCATCAGTTCGCGTTCAAGCGGGGTGTGCGAGACAACCTTTTTAAGCTTTTTGGTATCCCAAACATCATGCTCATATGGCGCAATATTAAGATCCCCAAGCAAAATGCTAGGCTCGTCCAGTGCGGAAGACCATTTGGTCATTTCATCGAGGAATTGAAGCTTGTGGGCAAATTTATCATTCACTTCAGCGTCCGGCACATCGCCGCCAGCGGGAACATAAAAATTATGAATAGTCGGACCGCCTGGTAATTTTACTGATATATGCCGCGCATCCCCCTTGTCACACCAATTTATCTTCGAGACATCCTCAATAGGTGTGCGCGAGACCGTAGCGACGCCGTGATAACTTTTTTGTCCGTGAAGGGCGATATGAGCAAAACCCAGGTCTTCGAAAAACTTACGCGGAAACTGGTCGTCCATCGCCTTGGTTTCTTGAAAACAAATAATGTCAGGATTATGCTCTTTGATAAAGCGTTCAACCGAATTTAGGCGCGCGCGCACCGAGTTAATATTCCAGCTAACAAGTCTCATATACTACCCTCTTTACTTCCTACTTTATGTCTACGCTCAAGCGCCGCAATCTATTATAAAAAGAATGGGGCTCCTACGCTTTGCTTCGGGCGGGCCCATTCTTTAATTTTTGGCACCTTGCCACAGGCCTAAAGCCTTCGGAATCAAAATATATTAAAACTTTGGCCCATAATGCCAATTGGTAAACGTCCCTGCTCAAACAGATGAAAACGGATCGAAAATGGATGATCCTCATCAAGGCCTGCCATTAAAACAAGCGCTGCTAAATGTACCGATTGCACAGCAGCGCCCGTTGCGGCCTGTATAAAAGCCATATCATCAATGCGTAAAAAGTTCGCGGCCTCTTCAGCGCCAAGCGTGGCCGCCTCAGCTACCGTTGCAGCAATATGCGCCATGACCATCTCAAGTGTGTCGATATCAACCTGTTGCAACACCTCTTCACTCAGGTAAGCACGCATTTGCTCTTCAGCTTCCCAAGCGGGGCTATTATAATCCCCCGATTCAGCGGCTGCCGCAGCATCTTCCCAATTGCCAAGCAAAGCGGGTGTCGTGCCCGGAAAGCCAAGGCTTTCACAGTATCGCTCTGCCAGATCTCGGGTTTGCGCATTCAGTGGCTCCGATACAGTGCTAAACCAGCGCATCTCGATCGCAAGGTCACACAAAGGCTTAACCATAGCCAGAGCTGGGGCCATCTCGAATATATCGTCTTCTTCATCAAATTCTTCAGTCATAGGGTTTAGCTAAAGGGAAAAAGATATTAGGGCAAGCCTTTTAACCGTTCAAGCGCCGCAATACATGGTAAATATGGGCTACCCTCACTGCCAATGTAACCCTTTATTTATCTTCTTTAATGATGATGTCAGGATCTAAGCCCATTAATTCCATTCGATCCCGCCACCGCTCATGTGCTAAGGCTTGCATGTCTTCAATCCTGTCAGTTTCATCGGTGATCTCTAATCCAATTAACGTCTCGACAATATCTTCCTGTGTGATTAGGCCCTGAACCGTTCCAAATTCATCAACTACCAAGGCAATGTGACTTTTTTCATGCATCAACAAATCAAAAACTTCAGACGTGTTGCGGCTATCTAAAACCATTAAAACCTCTCGTCGAAATTCTGATAGGGTTTTATCAAACTGATCTTTGGCTTGTGCAATAAGCAGATCTGTTTTTAACACATAGCCGTTTATATTATCATGGGACTCATCATAAAGCGGAATTCGCGAGAAGGGCTGATCGTCATGTTTTAAGAAAAACTCTTGAACGGTCATTGTGGCGGACTGTGCAAAAACCACTGGACGTGGGGTCATAATCATCCGCACGGATAATTTGCTAAGACGCAATAAATTATTGACGATTTTTAACTCTTTGGGCTGTAGCAAGCCCTCTTTGGCGCCAATTTCTGCCATTGCCTTTATCTCAGCGCGACTGAAGGTGGTGCCACTTGCGCCTGAGCGTGAAATCAGTCGGGTCAATTTCTCTGACATCCACACAAACGGAAACAATAGCCGCGTTAGCCACTCAATTAATACCGCAAAAATAGGTGCTAGTTTCTTCCAATGATTAGCGCCCAATGTCTTTGGAATAATTTCAGATAATACAAGAATAAGAAGGGTCAAAATAGCAGAAGTAAGCCCTATATATTTATTGCCGAACAGCAAGGCCGCTTGTGCGCCAACACCTGCGGCACCAACCGTATGAGCAATAGTATTGGCTGTTAAAATTGCAGCTAAAGGGCGGTCCAGATTATTAGTCAATTTATGTAAAACCGGAGCAGATTTACTGCCTTCGTTTTTCAACGCTGCTACATAAGACGGACGAACAGACAGCAAAACCGCTTCAGATATTGAGCAAAAACAAGAAACAACCAGAGCCAGCAATAAATATATAATTAATAACGTCATCGTCAGATGTTTATCCTCAAAGGGTTAATTGCAGATATATA
>CBFDBT010000070.1:0-11687 GCA_965603115.1 uncultured Alphaproteobacteria bacterium | reverse complement strand
CATCTGTAACATCCACATAATCTCTAGTACTACTACCATCACCCCAAATTTCCACTGGTCTACCTGAAATTATATTCCCCAGTGCAACGGCTATAAACCCTTGCTTAGCATCAATACGTTGATATTTCCCGTAGACGTTAGAAGGCCTCAAAATGATATATTTTAAACCAGACACCCTGTGTAAAAACTTTATGTGAGATTCAATTAAGACTTTACTCTGCCCATAATAGCTAATAGGGGATAAAGTTTGATCTTCTTAAATATTACCACTATTACTACAATATACAGTTCCCCCTGAGGAAAAGAATAGTATTTTTATATTATTTTTTGCCGCAATCTCTAGAAGCTTATATGTGGGTATAATTATATTTATCATTTCTTCGTTGAAATCTACTAAAGAAGATGAAGGTATTAATGTTGAAACTAGATGTATTATATAATCTATTTTCTGAGCTACAATTATTCTTTCGATAAGATCAGTATTGTGAAGGCTTCCTTCAATTATAGTAATCCTATCATTCTCATCGTAATTTTTCTTTAGTGGTTTTCGTAGTAACAATGTGATCTTGGAATTTGAAAGATCTATTATCTTTTCAACAATATTTTTGCCTATAAAACCGCCACCGCCAATTATTAAAATATTAGTCATCTTTACTTCCAAAAAAAATTCTTAAATTACTTTGCTGCACGTATATAAATAGTCTCACTGATATAAAAACTTCAACAATAAGTACTGATATAGCTGCGCCTATATGCTGGTACAACGGCACCAAAATCATTACTGAAACTATACTTAATAAACTTGCTGACAAAATTATACGACTGTAACTTTTTTTACGATCAAATACCAACATAGTCAGCGTACCAAGCATAGTATCAACCATGACCAAGAATGGAATAATCCCTAATATTTTGATAAGAATAACAGTATTAATATAATCCTCCCCAAATATAAATAAGGTTATATCTTCAGAAAAATATATGAGCGTTATAGAAAAGAATAATGCGCCTATGCCCAAAGTAAATAACAGTTTTCTCACAATACTCAGCACAGCAAACTTTGAATCTTTAGACAAGCGAACGAGGAACGGGAATAAAGTTTGCGAAATAGGTAATACCATATATTTGAGTGCTGTTATAAGCTTTTCTGCCGCAGCATAATAGCCGACAAGAACATTATTTGTAAATATGCCCAATATTATAGTTGTAGTAGCTGTATAAACGCTCACAGAAATGTTGGTGAGGAATATATGCCAGCCATTTATTATTTGATCATATAATATATATTTATCTTGAACCTGAAAACCAACTCCGAATTTCTTTCTTAAAATTATGAGTGACCATAGACTGGAGACAAAATAACCAAATGCACTTAAAGCGGGCACAAGATAATAATCACTTCTTTCTTTTACAAGAACAAATACACCAAATGTAAAGATCAATCTCGCACAAATATTTATAAAAGTTATATATTTCATTTGCTCCACGCCCTGAAAAAACCATCCAGGGAAAATGGCTTGCCCAACAACAACAGCATAAGACAAATAGAATATTTTCCAATCAGCAAAAATTTCATCAAAAACTAATATGAGCAGTGTTAGAATGAAAAGTCCTATAAACATAAAAATGAGTTTTATGCTCTGTATAGCGCTATAAATTTCAACTAATTTCTTTTTATCATGCCTGAATAAGGAAATATCTCTCGCGCCAGTTAAATTAAACCCATAAGCAATTAATATTTGAAAATACACAACAGTAGCTGAAGAGAATGCAATAACGCCATAAAATTCTGCACCAAGTACTCTGACTAAATATGGGATAGTGAGAAGAGGTAGAAACGTACTCACAAATTGTAACAGACCTAACGAAAAAAAATTCGACAATAACACTTTCTTATCTGTACGATTAATATTGAAATTACTCATTGCGTACCTTCATGAACACCTTGATGTGATGTAGCCTATGAGGCATATTTCACCTCTCTAAAATAGATAGCCCCCTCTGATCATAGATAGTTCTGATTCAGAGGGCAGCCTCATTCATTCTAAACACAATTCCATTTATTTAGCGCGATAATTTTCCTGCTCCGGCATGATTCATATGATCAGCATCATAAAAATGATACTTATCAAATCTATTGTCACTTACCATATTTACATAGATCACATGATCATATTCTTTATCAAAATTAGTCATTGCCTCCACTAAAATTCTGTCAAAATTTATGTACTTCAACTTAACAAGCTATTTGAGGGTAGCTAGTCATCTATGTAATTGCATATACTTAGTATTATTTACAGCCACTTAATTATTTCCTGATTCAGATAAAGTAGGAGCAACCTGATCAACTGCCTCTTCTATTTGTGTATTGACAGGCACCTTTGCCTCGGGTGTGAGGTCTTTATAATCTCCTAAATATTCAATATTTGCAGCAGCTAACTCATCAGTCTCTAGTTTCACTAAAAATTCTTTTGTTTTTTGATCGGATAAATGTTTTTCAGCGACTGCAAATGCTTTTTCACCAGTGAGCACCGCAGGGCGGCTTGTCTTATAAATATTAAGATAACTCACACCCTTCATGACTATAAAAAACACATCGCCATTCATTTTGATCTCTGGCATATCTTTTATGACCCCAGCGGGTAATGTCTCACTAAATGCAGTGTATGGCATACGTTTGTAATCAAGACTATCTTGCAATAATTCGCTCTCAATTTCATCAAGATTTGTAACCGTTTCCCACCTTTCTCTTCTCTCTTTTGAAAGATAATCATTTGAGAGAATAATAGTGTCAAAAGTATAATAGGCTCGGTTGGCAAACTTAGACGGGTTATCAAATATATAGGATTCAACCTCACTGCGGGGAACTTCAGCCCTTTTTATCAACTGCGATTGCAAATAGGCTTTGGCTAATATCGTCGCTTTTGACCTCTCTAATTCCATCATAATGTTTGGGGAACGATCCATGTTATTCTTCTTTGCATTTTGCACAAGAATTGTCCGGGTAACGAGCGATCTAAGAAGATTTCTAGAGATAGCTTCTCGATTTTCTTCCGATGCTTTCACCCTAGAAAGCTCATTATTAAGTTCATAAATTGTAATCTCTTCACCATTCACACGAGCAAGCACCTGCCCAGATGGTTGATTGTCATCAGTCTTTTTATCAGCTTTCTCATCAGTCGAATTCTCTCCACAACCGACAAGCAATATAGAAAGTGCGACTGTGGAAATTTTTAATGTTCGGGATTTAAGAATATTCATGATGGTATTCCTTTCAATTATCTTCTACGTATGGAGTTTTCTTATGACTATTCTTATCGTAGTGCACAAGAGGACCTATAAAGAGTTTTAGGGTTTTCTCATCTATGACATCAATCAAGTCATTTATAAATTTATCATGCATTTTATAGGCAGCTTCTGGCTCGTCAGAGATACTTGACACCCTCACCAAAACACCATCGGGAACATTACCGGATAACCCAAATTTGAGTTTCTCATATTGCCTACTTAAATTAGATGTTGGCAGTGAATTGCCTACTCTGGTCCAATAAGTCACAATTTCAGACCTGTAGCTGCTTACAGTAACTAAACGTAGACTAGGCAATGAGGCATCAAAGTAAGAGATAAGCTTTACATCCTGTTGTTCATTTGAAACTATTCTAAAGCCATTCGCAACATAACATACTTCAGGTCTATGCAGTTGCAGTGAATCACTTTGATTGCGCCCATAAGCTACCACCAGCATAATTAAGTAGCCATTTTTATCACGGTATCCTCGGGAGATATTCTGATCATATATCCTGCTTTTCAAGTCCCCCTCTTCATTCGGCTGAATGGTGTTTATTGACGGATCCAATTTCCAACCATTAAAGCTAGTTGGTACAACTTCATTCAATATGTAGGCTTGCTCATCAGAACCTGATCCGAGACCTGATACCCCATCTTGGGATGGCGACAATACAATCGCTAAAATTCGGGCGCCTATCATAAAAACTGAAATATAAATTATAGTGCGGGATGGAAAAATCATTTTTGTCGCCTCATAGCTACTAACCAGTGAGGCGCTCTGAAAAGAAGTGTATCAAATAATATAAAAAGCAGTAATGCAGAACAAAACATCACAAGGCCAGTGAGATCATGCAACAGGCCTTGCCCTGCCTCTTCTCCAAAATAATAAGTGATCAATACAAGAAAAGTTACCCTTACAACATTGGCCGCAAAAGCAAAAGGAATGATGCATGCGATTAGGGCCGCAATCCGAAATTTACTCCTAGGATTTGCCAGAAAAATATAGAAAAACCCCACTGCTGATAGACTATACATTGAGTTCAAACCTACGCAGGCATCTTTCACCAAGAGTTGATATTGTGCAATATAAATAATCACGCCATTTTGAGCAACCGGAAACCCAAAATCAAATAATTTACTCACGACCAAGTCTGAAAGATAAAGCTTCATGGGTTGTGTCAAAGTGTCCATCAGCCAGCCAGGCAATGGAACTGCAAAGGTGAGAAAGAAAATTGGTACCCAGAACTGTTTTAGTCCAGCATACCCCTTTAGGATAAGAGTAATGCCAATTAAAATAGGAATTATGGAGCCCACATCGAAAAGTAAAATTTCTTGTGAATGTCCAACAATATAAAATACAAGGCCCGCAATGATAAGCCCCCAGCCAAGGACTGGAGCCTTTGGTTTGGTGATGTCTTTTAGGCTTGATACCTTGCTTAAAGCTATACCAAGCGCCAGCAAAATAATGAAAGGGCCATGACCGTCTTGGTCCGTCTGCCAAGGCCCATCAGCTAGCAAACTGTATGTGGAGGCATACAGGATAATTAGAGCGACTATGGCGAGCCATAGGCCGCTCTCTTTAATATCTTCTTGCATATTTTTCCAGTCCACATGCATTTTATTTATAGCCTCTCACTTTCCTAAAAATCATTCAAGATCGCACCCATGAGCTTACAACCATTTTCAGCAAGCTCGCTTGAGAGAACCTCAATATCATTAGAAAGACTGCGATCTTTTCGGGCAACTAATAGAGCTGATCCAGCGCGAGCAGAGACCATTTTCCCATCAGCACATTTATTCGTCGCTGGTGTGTCAAATAAAACTATATCGAATTCTCTCAGTAAATTAGAGATCGTCCAAACAAACTCGCTTCGACCAAGAAGTTCTTGCGGATTTGGAGGAATACGTCCAGCTGTAATAATGCCCATTCGCGGGAAACAATCATAGACAATAGCCTCATCATAGCTACATTTCCCTCTCAATATTTCAGATAGCCCCGCAGAATTACTCGCGATAGCAAAAATTTCTGCTATGCGCGGCTCTCGTAAATTGGTATCCACTAGGCAAACGTGAAGCCCATATTGCGCAATAGAAACGGCTAGGTTCGCAGCAACATAGGATGTGCCTGATCTTGAGTTGGGTGCCACTAATGATATCGCTCGGCGACCCTTTTCATAGCCATTGAGGATAAGTTGGCTTCTAAGGGCTCGAAAGGCCTCAGCTTCATCACCAAATGGGTCATAAGCGGCAAGTAATTCACTCGACGGGCGACCAGTATTAAGTGATAAAACTGAATAATCAAACTGACGGGCTACGGCATCATCAATTTCGGCAATAGTTAACAGTTTCTTCTTAACCGCAGCTTCACCAAAGCTACAACTAGACTTTTTTTGTTCTTCAAGGACTTTAAGGACTTGATCTTCATTCAGTTTTCCAAGGCCGATCAATATTTGGCCTAGCATTTGACTCTTTTTATTATCATCAAGAGTGACGGGTGCAATTGGTAAATTATCTGACATTATTTATCCCAAAACCTTTTCACTGTGCTGCAATTTTTGTAGTATTTTTTTATGATTAGTGCTGGTTATTTTATTTGTTTTCTTAACAGTCCGTTTATTCTTACCTAAACTCGCATAGACAGAAACACCAGAGGATTGCTCTAAATACTGAATGGACCTAATCCTGCGATCAATCATCTCAAGTAAAAATGCTAAAGTAATACCAAGCAAAAACCCTGCTGCAATCGACATCATCAATGATAATGACTTTTTAGGAAAACTATGCTCGAGTGGTATCAACGCCTCACTCATTATAACCACACCTGATTGTGCTATAGCTCCTTCAAGGCGCAAAGTGCCCGCGCGCCGGAAAGCATCATCATATTCCAGTATACGAATATCAACCTCTCTAAGCAAACTATCAAGAATGTCTCGCTAACCTCTCAGGTGTAGTAATTTATTTTTCTGTTCTGTCAGTTCAACATTCAGACTGTTTGCTTTAGATTTCGCCATATCAACTTGAGCATAAATAGATTCTCTAAGCTTGCCAATTTCTGCATCAAGCTGATTTTGAATAACTGTTCTTTGCGCCTGCACCGCTTTATAAGAAGGGTGGTTAGGACCAACTGAGCCCGATATCATAGCAAATTGCGCATCAATTTTAGTAAGCTCATCTCTCCAACGCTGGATATTACTATTTGATAAAAATTCTGGCAGAACTGCACCCGAATTTTTTGATTTTTGAAAAGTCGACAGTTGCTTTACAAGCGACTTCGCATTGCTAACATTGGCCTCAGCTTCAGTAACACGCGAGGTAAGGTCTGCTAATTTTGCAGTTTCTGAATCCAGCGATTCCTCAATCGAAACAATTCCAGTTCTCTGCTGATACTCCGTGAGCCTACGCTGAGCGTCATCTAGATTTTGCTGTAAATTATTTAACTGGCCCGAGAACCACTGAGCATTTCTTTTTGCCGGATCTACTCTAAGGTCCAGATCAACATCAATATATGCATTGGTGAAGGCATTTGAATATCGAGCATCATTACTAGTAAAGCTAATGGAAAGAATACGACTACCGGGAACCTGCTCAACTGCAAGGCCTTTAATTAGCTCTAAGGCAATCCAATTCCTAAAGTTGATATTATCGCTCTCAATTTTTGAAAATTCGTTCAGGTATAGTGGGGACTGCATCAAATTTTGATCATCTACGACCTTTGAAGCTATTCGAGTAGATTCTATCAATCGAATTTGAGTATTGATGTGGTCACGCACCAAACCAGATGGCATAGTTGCGCCACTAACAGCATCAGGAACTGCTACATCTAAAATAACTTTTGATGTAGCAGTGAACTTTTCTGGTAGTATAGTTACAATAAGAGCAGTGATAAAAACAGTAACAACGAATGTTAAAAGCATCACCCAAATTCGGGCATATAATATTGCTATAACTTGATAAATGCTCATGTTAGAACAATCTCTCAGGAACAAAAAGCACTTCATTGGCAAATATTTTTTCTTCTAACTCAACAGAAGTCATCTTACCTGATTTTAAATCGCGTTTGCGAAGTGACGAAGCCTTTCCCATATCAGTTACACCGCCAGCTGAAGCTAGAGCTTGCTCAGCAGTCATACCTGGGTAAAGCCTAAAAGCTCCCGGCCCCTTGACTTGACCGTAAATATAAAAAACTGGTGCACGCGGGATGAATATCTTGTCGCCAGCCCCAACAGGCCGATCAAGATCCGTTGACCCTTCCCCTAGAAGGTCTTGAATCACGAGAACACTACGTTCGGATTTGCCCATCTTTGGATCATAATCAGTAAAATAAAGAAAATCAGCCCCTTCAATTTGGGCCCCGCCAGCTTTTGCAAGAATGTCAGAGATTGTTGATGGGCGGTCCAGATAATAACTTCCCGGTTTTACAACATAACCAAGGACGGCAACCTGTTTACTTGCATACTCAACTACGCTTAGCGTGACAGCCGGCTCTTGCACTACCCCGCCATCAATTAAAGCCCTTTGAATACGGGTAACAGCATCTTGCTCAGAAAATCCACCCACAATGACCTTACCGATAACTGGCAATAAAATGGAATTGTCAGATTGAATGCGCGCTATAGTGCTCAGATCTACTTGCTTAAATACACGTACATCGATTTTGTCATGAGGGCCCAAAAGATAGGCCTCTTGAGCTTGGTCTTGCGCTACCACTTGCATACTAATAAGCGTAGAAAACAATATTATTCTAGATAGAATAGACACAGCCATTTCCTTATAATTTTACTCATCTGCAATGTAATGAGAATAACTCCAAGCTCGATAGAAGCTTATTTATATCTAAAACTGAGACCAACCATAACAGCTTTTTCAGTATAATTAAAATAATTTTGGGCGGCATTTCTTTCTGCTACCCTACCTGATAAGCGCAGTGTCACAAGTCGCCCAATGTCATAACCAAAGCTAGCACTTGCCCTTTTTGTTTTATCAGAAGTATTATTTAAAACACCCAAGCCCATAATACTTGGAGCAAGAGCGATATCTCTTTCATCTTGGCTTATAGTAATATCTGAATGAATTTTTGCTCCCCATTTTGAGGAGATACTCAGATTAAGACCCTTTATTTTCATGTGAGAAGCCGTCAAATTTGCACTTGAATCTATCTCTTGTCTAGCTGAAAATCTTGCAAGATGCCGCCCGCCTATCTTGTAGGAAATACCCGCTTTGCCAGAAAATCCACTAGAGTTTATGGTAGGCTCATTTGGGTTAGTCACTTCTGAATAGCCCAACCATCCATCTAATGTAATACGCGGACCAAAGGATTTTTGAACCTCGACCCCTAGGTTAAGCTGCTTATTCTCGTCAGACCGACCTAGGGCAACGAAGCGATTATCATATTGACGCCATATCTGGCTAGCCATAAGACTAATATAATCACTACCTCGAAGAGAAAGGCGAAGGCCTGCTCCTAATTGATGCTGCTTTAGATCATTGATTGAACGAGTAGCAGCAGAATTATCAGCGCCAGAAATATTACCACTCAGAACTATCCCTAAGCGAGCCCCAAATGAACAATTTGTGCTCGCCTTGGCTGCTTTATTGCTAACTACATTATGGAGTATATCATCCAAGACCTCAAAGTCACTTTGAGCGCGAGTATAAGAAGCAGAAATGGCCCCATTGCACCTTGCTCCTAGCTTCCAGTTAAGCGCAGCATCAGCACTAATACTCTCAGAATCAAGATAACGATTATATTTATTAAAACGATACCCAGCATCCGCATTAAAAGATAGCTGCTGGCGACCAATTCGCTGATTCCAGCCAAGTTGAGCATTTGTTGTTAGTGAATATTCCTCTGGAATAAGAGACGGACGCTCAGCAGCTTTGGTATCAGACAGCCTTAAATAATTGTCACTATAGGCACCCGTTGCTGTGGCAGAAAGAGTTAATCCCCGCTCCTTATCCTGGGAAAAAGATGCCGTGGAAACACTTAGTAAAAAAGCAAAAGCCAAGATTATCGGCACTCCACAAACTGGTACAAACCAATCTCCCCATAAGTTTTTGAAACTACGGCTTATAATAAATCGACTACCCACATTGCGACTTTCTTAATTTTAAATGCACGTTCTACCTGAAATTTATAAAGTATACCTTTAATATTAACTATTTGTTAAACAATTGCAACCATCTATTGCTTATAAATAGTGCTTTTATTATTTGCAATAGATGCTACTATCACATAATAATATCAATGCTTTAGGCCAGTGAAATCATGTTTTTGTTTCGGTTGTTATTCGTCTCTTTTAATTTGAGGACAGATTAGTCGTGAAAAAAATACTTCAAACCGAAGCAGTTGCTAAAGCAATTGAAGTGCAAACATCCCCTTTTGAGACAGTAACTTCAGCTGTTAAAGGGTCATTGTATGCCGCTGCTGGATTCAGTTTTTTTGTCAATATATTGCAACTCACCCTTCCTATTTATATGATGCAGATGCTGGATAGAGTGATTGGTGGCGGTAGCAGAGAGACTTTATATTTATTAGCCTTTATCGCTTTAGCGGCCCTAGTTGTTGGAGCCGCACTCGACATTATTCGTGCCCACATATTAAATAGAGCCGCAAGCTGGCTTGAATGCCGCTTGGGAATTGAAATATTTCCTCACGTAGCGCTCGCATTTCATGATGGCAACCCATCAAAAGCACAAGGCCTTGAAGACCTTTGGCGCGTAAGATCCTTCATGTCTAGCCCAGGCATTATTGCGATTTTTGATATTCCGTGGATGATAATTTATTTTATTGTTCTTTTCATGCTCGCAATTCCAATTGGCTTAGTGGCCTTAGTGGGCGCCGGGGTTCTAATCGGAATTGCTATATATAACGAGTCTACGGTTCGCGATGTGCTCAGCAATGCCCATAAAGTATCAGAAACATCACGAGATTTTGTTCGCGCTGTCCAGTCAAGCAGTGACGAAATTATTTCCATGGGCATGATGGACAATGTCAAAGGCAGATGGTTTGTCCACAACATCAAAGCTCTCAAATCTCAATATACAAGTGCAGAGCGCGCAGCTACCCACCTCTCAAGTTTTCGCTTTTTTCGCATGCTCTTACAGATGACTGTTTTAACAGTAGGTGCGCTTCTTGTCTTGGACAATCAAATGACGCCCGGCGGGATTATAGCGGCATCTATTATTATGTCCCGCGCCCTTGCTCCTGTTGAACAATCCATCACGGCGTGGAAACAGGCGCTTTCAGCTATAGGCTCTTATGGACGATTAAGTTCCATTCTGCCTGAAGAGCATCACAGGGATATCGCAGCCCCTTATCCATCAGGTCAAAACTCTTTGGTATTAGATGATGTCAGCTTCACTTTCCCTGGAGGCACCGACACGTTCCTCAAGCATATCAGCTTTACCGCTGACGGTGGAGCAATCACAACTATAATTGGACCATCCTCTGCAGGCAAATCGACGCTCGCTAAAATTATGGCCGGCGCCTATTTTCCGAGCGACGGATTTGTTTTAGTTGGAGCTTTTGAAATGTCTCATTTCACGCGAGACGTGATAGGGCCATACATTGGGTATTTACCCCAAAAGCATGACTTTATACCCGGCACTATTTTCGAAAATATTTCACGTTTTCGCGACATGCCGCTCGAAGAAGTTATCGAGGCATCAACACGTGTTGGGGCGCATGAATTCATCATGGAACTACAAGATGGGTACGACAGCATGATTGGTGGTGACCTTGCTGTCCCTATGTCAGGTGGGCAGATGCAGAGATTAGCCCTTGCCCGAGCATTTTGCGGCTCTCCTGGTTTGCTTGTGTTGGATGAGCCCAACCTTAACCTTGATACTGAGACACAAGAAAGTTTGAATGTTGTCCTTCAAGAAGAAAAGGCTAAAGGGACGACAGTCATAATAGTGTCGCATCAAGAAAGTATGATTAATGTTGCCGATAAAGTCGCTATGATTTCGAGAGGGACTTTAGAATATTATGGCACACGTGAACAAATAACAAAAAAACTAGGCGCCATTAAGTCTGGAACTGCCGCAAAGAGAGTTGTGCGAGTTAAAAAATCCTCCGCTCCTAATGAGGAGAAACCTCAATGATAGCGCATTCTGAATTAAGAGAGCAGACCATAGCGGCGGTGAAACAATCAACGCAGCCCTATATTGAGGATCGAACAAAATTAGGTATTCTCATTCTGTCTATTTTCCTTGGCGGCATGACTATCTGGTCTATTTTTGCTCCCCTTAGTACCGGCGCTGTCGTCTCAGGCCAAGTGGCAGTTGAAGGACAAACTATAAACCTACAGCATCTTGAGGGTGGTATTGTAAAGCAAGTACAGGTTCGCAATGGCATGACCGTTCAAGAAGGTGATGTCCTTCTTGCATTTTCAGATATT
>CBFDBT010000069.1:0-11716 GCA_965603115.1 uncultured Alphaproteobacteria bacterium | reverse complement strand
TACCATAAGTAGGTCAAATTATTACGTCAATGATACTGGACGAAAAAGACTTGGCGCTATACAAGGGGCTAAATCATACGTAAAGGAGCTTTCCATGCGCCCATCCGGCCGTACACCCGATCAAATGCGAGATATTGAAATGATCCCTAGCTATTCTGCGCACGCAGAAGGCAGTTGTTTTATTAAGTTTGGCAATACCCATGTTCTTTGCACCGCCAGCTTTGAAGATCGCACACCGCCTTGGCTACGGGATACGGGAAAAGGTTGGGTCACCGCTGAATATGGCATGTTGCCGCGCTCGACCCATGGCCGCATGAACCGTGAAGCCGCCAAGGGCAAACAGTCTGGTCGTACCCAAGAAATTCAGCGTCTTATTGGTCGCTCTATGCGGGCGGTGGTTGATCTGACAAAACTTAACGAAAAACAAGTACGCCTTGACTGTGATGTTATTCAGGCTGACGGCGGTACGCGCACAGCGTCAATTTCTGGCGCTTATGTTGCCCTGCACCAATGTTTTAGCTGGATGATCAAAGAGGGCATCATTACTGAAATGCCCTTTACCGATAGTATCGCGGCCATTAGTTGCGGCCTTTATAAAGGCACGCCGGTGCTTGACCTTGATTACCCTGAAGACAGCGCGGCCGAAACCGATGCCAACTTTGTGCTAACGGGGCGAGGCGGCATCGTAGAAATTCAAAGCACAGCTGAAGAAGAACCCTTTTCCGAAGAAGAATTCTTGCGTCTGTTGCGCTTAGCCCGCATTGGCTGTGACGACATCAAATCGGCTCAGGAAAAAGCACTTGGGTAATCAGTCTTTGTCGCTGATGGCAATCCACAAGGCGTGAAGTGAGCCTGGAAGATAAAAGAGTAGGCAGAGTAAAATATTGAGTATTAATGCGCCGCCAATACCACGCATTAAAAATACGCCAATTGGAGGCAGAAAAAAACATATTAGTAAAAGAATGAGTTTGCTCATGTGTAGTCTCCCAAATATTATTCCCCGTGTGCCTGCTCACTATGAAATAGTACGGCAAATGAAAGCAAGATAAAAATGTCCCGTCATTTTAACGATAAAAAACTCGTCATCGCCAGCCACAACATGGGCAAGGTACGCGAAATTGGCGAGCTCCTTGCGCCGTACGGCGTAGAGACCATTTCAGCCGGTGAGCTTGATCTGCCCGAGCCCGTTGAAGACGGACTTACCTTCATTGCCAACGCCGAAATTAAAGCTCTTGCGGCGGCTACCGCATCTGGCATACCAGCGCTGGCGGATGATAGCGGCCTAGAGGTTAAAGGGTTGGACGGCGCGCCAGGCATTTATTCTGCGCGCTACGCCGGTGACGGCAAAGACTTTAATGTCGCCATGAAAAAAATTCACACAGAACTTGATGCCAAAGGTGAAGTGGATAAAGGCGCTAACTTCACCTGTGCCCTAACACTTGCTTGGCCCGATGGTCACGTTGAAAGCTTTGAGGGCAAAGTGTTTGGTGATCTTGTTTGGCCTATGCGCGGCGAAAAAGGCTTTGGCTATGATCCTATATTTATCCCCACAGGCCATGACATTACCTTTGCAGAAATGGATCCTGCGCAAAAGCACGCCATGAGCCACCGTGCAAACGCCTTTAAGCAGCTCATTGATGCCTGTTTTAAATGATATAAACATAAAACCAAATGATTGTTTGGGTAATGTTGCTATTTATGTGCACTACCCCTTTTGTTTGAAAAAATGCCCCTACTGTGACTTTAATTCCCACGTACGGGATACTATTGATAACGACCTGTGGCTCAAAAGTTATCTTGCTGAACTCAATTGGTTTAAGGCGCGCTTTCCAAATGTATCCGCTGGCTCCATTTTCTTTGGTGGTGGCACACCGTCACTAATGCCTGCCGCTACAGTTTCTGCCATTATAGAACACATCGACAAGCTCTGGCCCCATGATGATCAAATAGAAATTACACTAGAAGCCAATCCCAGCAGTGTCGAAGCTGACCGCTTTAAAGACTATCGCTCTGCGGGGGTCAATCGTGTGTCGCTTGGTATCCAGTCACTCAAAGATAGTGACCTCCAATTTTTAGGCCGGCTACACAGTGCGAAAGAAGCTTTGCACGCTTTATCCATTGCTAAAAATACATTTGACCGCATTAGTTTTGATCTGATCTATGCTTTACCCGAACAATCGTTAGGTATATGGGAAAAAGAGCTGA
Source organism: uncultured Alphaproteobacteria bacterium (assembly GCA_965603115.1). Taxonomy (GTDB): domain Bacteria; phylum Pseudomonadota; class Alphaproteobacteria; order Sphingomonadales; family Kordiimonadaceae; genus CBFDBT01. The sequence continues at coordinate 9,511 of CBFDBT010000069.1, read as the reverse complement.
CACAAGCCCTCACTTTTGCCGGTGATCACCTGTCGCTTTACCAACTAACCATTGAGGAAGGCACCGCTTTTCATCACCAATTTCACCGCGGCAAGTTCAGCCTTCCCGATGAAGACTTGGCAGCCGCCATGTATAAATTAACACAAGATATGACAGCAAGCGACGGCTTGCCGGCCTATGAAGTTTCCAATCACGCACGAGTGGGCAGCATGTCTCGCCACAATCTTTATTACTGGCAGAGCTTGCCCTTTTTTGGCATTGGCCCTGGAGCCCATGGTCGCCTGCCCGGAAGCCAGCCACACACAGCTATCGCGCACGCACAGGCCAAGCGCCCCGAAGACTGGCTCAAATCTATCGAAGATAAGGGTACGGGTATGCAAAGCTTTGACGTTATTTCCACCGACGAGCGCGCTGAAGAAGCTTTAATGATGGGACTACGTTTAAATGCGGGCATTGACCGTGATCATTTTAAACTTACCACTGGCCGCGATATTACCGCTTACCTACATACAGAACGCCTGAGCGCGCTGCAGCAAGACGGGTTTATTGTTCTGGATGACAAACGGCTAAAGCTTACACCAAAGGGCATGCCCTTACTCAATGCGCTTATTGCTCAGCTGGTCGAATAGCCCAAGTTTCAAACCGCGGGAATACGCGAGGCGCTTTATCTATTACCTTAAAGCCATTTTTGTTTACCTCAAGAATAGCCAGAGACCGCTCTACTGTGCCGTCTGATTTGAAACGGAAAAGCCCATCAACACCATGAAATCCCCGCGGATCAAGAAGAGCCTTAACAGAATAGCGTTCTTCTGCAATTGGGTGGCGCATCCGCCATACCACCAAAGCCATAGCATCATAAGCAAGCGTTGCAATTCGCGGCGGCTTTGAACCATATAGGGCTTCAAATTTTTGCATAAAGTCAGCGGGTTTGTCTGGCTCAGGGGCCGCGAACCATGCCCCTTGAAGTGGCGGTTCTTTTAATAAACTGCTGTCATTCCATAGGCCCGTTCCCAAGAGTTTCACTTTAGCCGGATCAACTTCATAATAAGGCAATAGGGGCGCAATTGTTCTAAGCAGTTCGCCGCCCTCGGGTACCAGCACAGCCGTATAATTAACCTCGCCTATAACCTCTTTAGTCTCAAGCTCTTTGATAATGTCTAGGGTAACATCCGAATCAATGGCTTCCAAAGCCTTCATCTCATCATCACGAAGACGCTTTCTACTGGTATAATTAGCCAAATTTTTAACCGGATCAAAAACTGAATCCGCAGACGGTGCATATTCCTCCATCGCCATCAAACGCGCGTCTGAATATTCAAGGGCGCTACCAAGTGCCGTCAAAACACGCTTGCCGTAAAGCCCTATGGGAACGAGTGCAGCAAAATTTTTATGCCCTTTTTTAACCGCATACCGCATAACGCGCTTTACTTCCTCCTCGGGGGCAAATCCCATGATAAATTGGCCGAGGCTCGCGACTCTTGTATCGCTGGAAAAGCCTATCATTGTGATATCTTCAGCAGCGAGTAGCGGCCCCACTACCTTAATAGACTCTGAAAAAATCGGTCCCAACACCACATCGATATCAGCGGCAAGTACGGCATCCAGCGCAGATGCAGCTCCTTCTACATTCGCCTTAGTATCAAAAGGAATGAGAGTAACTCGGGGATCGTAAGCATCAAAAAGCGCCATGGAAGCAGCACCCAGCAAGGCCTTGCCAATTTCTTGCTTGTCACCCGTTAGCGGTAGCATAATAGCGACCCGCACAGGTTCTTCTATTAAATTTTCTGGCAGGTTACCGCTCGGTGTAAATTCTGTAAGGCTTGGTGTTTCAGGCGCTGCGGTTAGCGCCGTATTCATCACAGGACTTGCTGTATCGCCAGCACAAGCCGAGAGTGTCAAGCTAGATAAAAGGTATAATGTTTTAATTGTAAAGTTCATAAGTCACTTTGCTAGTTGCACTGTTATAGATTATCCCACATATAATATATACGCCAACTTTTATAAAACCATCATGATATTTTAAGACATTAATATGGCAAAAGGGCAATAAGTTGAAAAACCACCTAAAAGCGGGGCTATATGTAACCGCCACACCCATTGGTAATATGTCTGATATCACAGACCGTGCCCGTCATGTGCTGGAAAATGCTGATTATATTGCTTGTGAAGATACACGGGTCACCGGCAAATTAATGAGTGCTTTGGGTATCAAAAATACCTTGATGGCTTTTCATGAGCATAATGAAGACAAACAGCGCCCTTATATATTAGACAAAATCATTGAGGGTGCAAAAATTGCGCTCGTTAGTGACGCTGGTACACCGCTGATCTCCGACCCTGGCTACAAGCTTGTGGAAGAGGCGCGCGATATGAACCTTGATGTTGTGCCCGTGCCCGGCGCTTCAGCGCTCACCGCAGCACTTTCTGTCGCGGGTCTACCGACCGATCGCTTTATGTTCATGGGGTTTCCGCCGGCAAAGTCCGGCGCACGGCAAGAATGGTTTGCTGATGTCGCTAAACTTAAATGCACTCTGGTTTATTATGAAAGCACCAAACGACTGCCAAAAAGCCTTAAAGATGCTGCATCCTCTCTGGGTGATCGCTCGGCTGCTGTCTGCCGCGAGCTTACCAAAACATTTGAAGAGGTGATCAAAGACAGCCTTGTCAATCTCGCCGATCATTACGAGGAAAATGGTGCGCCCAAAGGAGAATGCGTCGTGGTGGTTGGCCCACCGCAAAAATCAACACCAAGTTCTGGTGAAGCAATGATGGATATTGATAAGGCGCTCAAACTTGCGCTTAATCATATGAAAGTTAAAGACGCCGCCACATTTGTTGCCGAGCTATCAGGCCAGACACGCAAAAAACTCTATGCCCGCGCACTTGAGCTAAAGGACGAGTAAGTGGCTGACAGAGGCCGCATAGCCAGATTTAAAAGAGGCTTGCAAGCCGAGCGCTACGCCCGTTTTTATCTGATGCTTAAAGGCTACCGCATATTAGAGCAGCGCTATAAGACACCTGTTGGCGAGATCGACATCATTGCCAAGCGCGGTAAAACTTTTGCCTTCATTGAAGTTAAAGCCCGAACAGATATCACCAAAGCTATTGAAAGCATTACCCCAGCACAGCGTCGCCGCATTGAGCGTGCCGCCAGTCTTTATGCCAGCAACCTTAAAGCTAATCCGCCCCTTCGGTTTGATGCTATTTTAGTATCAGGCTGGAAACTGAGGCATATTGTAAGCGCGTGGCGCCACGGGGAATAAAAAAAGCCGGGCAATCAGCCCGACTTTTTAAATCATAATATGTAGCTCTATTTAAACGTCCAAATTAGCTACATTCAAAGCATTGTCCTGAATGAATACCCGACGTTCTTCAACTACATCCCCCATAAGCTTGGAGAATATATCGTCAGCCGTATCAGCCTGGTCTACTTTGACCTGCAACAGCGAGCGCACATCAGGGTCAAGCGTGGTCTCCCACAGCTGATCAGGATTCATTTCACCCAGTCCCTTATAACGCTGAATGCTTTGACCCTTGCGACCAAAAGCCAGCAGCACATCCAAAAGTGTGAGCGGAGTACCGATAAGCTGGCTGGTTTCCTTGCGGTTCAGCGTGCCTGTTTTGACAAAAAGTGGCCCAATATCTTTCATATGTTTATGAAGGCGACCCGCCTCTTGGCTTTCCAGAAGATGCGCATCTATTGGGTGCAAATCGGTTATGCCGCGCACTTCATGTTTAAAGAGGTATGCCCCGTCTGGTTTAGCTTCGCTAGTCCAGCCTTTTTCCTCATCACTAGTAGCAATCTCATTCATGCGGGTAGCAATCTTGTCCCCGATATCACTGCGCGCTTTAGCATTATCCATAAGCTTTTCATCAAGCCCACCCATCAAAGCCATAACCTCTAAAAGTTTTCGGTTATAGCGCATAGGCATAATGCTAATAAGGTTGCGCACTGTACGCGCTTCTTCGGCAAGCCTTTTCAACTCTTCATCCGCGTGCTGATCGCCATTACCATCAATAAAGACAGCATCAGCAACACCCGCGGTTAAAAGGTGATCGTCAAGTTCCTTATCATCTTTGAGGTAAACTTCAGAACGACCACGAGCAATTTTATATAGCGGCGGCTGAGCGATATAAATATACCCATTGTTCACAAGCTCAGGCATCTGGCGGTAAAAGAAAGTCAGCAGCAACGTTCTAATGTGTGCGCCGTCGACATCCGCATCGGTCATAATAATAATTTTATGATAACGAAGTTTTTCAACATCAAAATCATCACGGCCAATGCCCGTACCAAGGGCTGTGATCAAAGTGCCAATCTCGGCCGACGAAAGCATGCGGTCAAATCGCGCACGCTCCACATTAAGAATTTTACCTTTCAGCGGCAAAATCGCCTGATTTTTACGGTTTCGGCCCTGTTTGGCAGACCCGCCCGCACTGTCACCCTCCACTATGAATATCTCAGCCTTGCTGGCGTCGCGTTCTTGACAGTCGGCAAGCTTGCCCGGCAAGGATGCCATATCCAGCACGCCTTTGCGGCGGGTTAGGTCTCGCGCTTTACGCGCAGCCTCGCGCGCTGATGCAGCATCGATGATTTTCATAACTACTAATTTTGATTCAGCCGGATGCTCTCCAAACCACTCACCCAGCTTTTCATTGATAAGCGATTCTACAGCTGGTCTCACTTCTGAGCTCACCAATTTGTCTTTAGTCTGACTTGAAAATTTAGGGTCAGGTACTTTTACCGAGACAACAGCCGTCAGGCCTTCGCGGGAATCATCACCGGAAATGCTGACTTTGGTTTTTTTCATCAAGCCACTGTTGTTAGCGTAGCTATTAATGCTGCGCGTCAAAGCTGCCCTAAAGGCCGCCAAGTGAGTGCCGCCATCGCGCTGAGGAATATTATTGGTAAAACAGAGTACATTTTCATGATAGCTGTCGTTCCACTGCATCGCAATTTCAACAATGATTTCATCGCGTTCACCCATGATAGTGATAGGGTCGCCCATCACAGAGCTTTTCGAACGATCCAAATATTGAACAAAGGCTGTTGTTCCGCCTTCAAAATAAAGTTCAACGTCTTGCACATCCGCGTGACGATTGTCCTGCAACAAAATACGCACACCGCTATTGAGGAAAGCAAGCTCGCGAAAACGGTGAATCAATTTATCAAAATCAAACTCAATCATTTTGAAGGTGCTGATACTTGGCATAAAGGTCACTTCGGTACCCTTCATGCCCGGAGTATCCTTAACTTCAACAAGATCTTCAACAGCTTCGCCATTTTCAAAGCGCATGAAATGCTCTTTTTCATTACGCCAGATACGCAGCTCCAGCCAATCGGAAAGCGCGTTCACCACCGATACGCCCACGCCGTGCAAACCACCGGAAATTTTATAGCTATTGCTATCAAACTTACCGCCAGCGTGCAGTTGAGTCATAATCACTTGTGCCGCCGAAACACCTTCTTCTTCATGGATATCAACCGGAATGCCACGACCATTATCGGTCACGGAACAGCTTCCATTAGGATTAAGTTTAACGGTCACAAGATCACAGTGACCAGCGAGTGCCTCATCAATGGCATTGTCACTAACTTCAAAAACCATATGATGCAAACCAGAGCCATCTTCGGTATCGCCAATATACATACCGGGCCGTTTGCGCACCGCATCAAGGCCTTTTAAAACCTTAATCGAATCCGCGTCATATTCTGCCTCGTCACCATCCAAAACCTGCGTTTCGTCACTCATGTGCACTCTATTCCTTTATCTCGTCCCAAAATGGGCCTTACTTTAAACTTTGAGTGGATACGTTACCGTCTTCCACCTTATAAAAACTTGCGCGACCCTCCAGGGCCTCAAAAAGTGTTCGGTCTGTTCCTGTGAGCCAGCACTGGCTATTTAGTGCCAAAAGCTCCTCAAACAGTCCAGCGCGCCGATCTTCATCGAGATGCGCTGCTACCTCATCAAGCAACATCAATGGCGCTTTGCCATCGCTCGCTGCCTTTAATTTCGCATTGGCCAAAATCACACCGATTAAAAGTGCTTTTTGCTCGCCCGTTGAGCAAAGCTCAGCAGGCATTGCCTTTTCCATATGCGTTACCCGAAGGTCACATTTATGAGGGCCATTTCCTGCCCGACCTTTTTGGCTGTCAGCAGGGCGTGCTGCTTTCAACCTTTCTCGCTCTGCGTCTTCAACCGCGGTTGCGGGAGCCTGCATCAAAGCCTGTTCAACTATTCCATCCAGTGCCAATTGGGCCTTAGGAAAGGCGCCTTCTTGGTTATTCTCAATCTGCCCTACCAGTTGGCTTGCAAAAGCTATTCTGGCGGCGGCCACTGCTACACCATGTTCAGCCATGCGGGCTTCAAGTGCATTCAACCATATTGCATCAGCCTGCATGCCTTTTTCCGCCAACAAGCGGTTGCGTTCCTGCATGGCCCTGTCATAAGCCGAAACCTGCCGACCGTGATCTGGATACATACCCAGCATCAAACGATCTAGAAACCGGCGGCGGCTGCTTGCACCTTCTATGAACAATCTGTCCATTTGCGGCGTTAACCAGCTTACCGAAAAATGGCTCGCCAATATTGCAGGGCCTGCAACATTTTCACCGTCAATTCTAACAACCCGCCTTGAAGGTCCATCACCCGTTTGGCTTTCATCTGCCAGCCCTGTGCCAACCTTCAGTGGCCCAAATTCTCCTCGTATTTCAGCCGACACGGCCCATGGGCTAGTGCTACCAATTCGCGTTACCTCACCAAGGCTTGCTCGTCTCAACCCGCGCCCCGGTGACAAAAAACTAAGCGCTTCAAGAATATTGGTTTTCCCAGCGCCGTTATGACCCGTTAGAACAACCAGATTATTCTCTTTTCCCAAATCCAATCTTGCTGTTTTGTAACACCGAAAGTTTGAGAGCTTAAGAGCTTCAACATAAGCGCCGCTCATGCCCTGCTACCTCCTTGTGGTTAAACACGCATTGGCATCAAAACGTAGAGCGCCCCTTCATCCATCAAATCCCGCACGACCGTAGGAGAAGACGGGTCCGCAAGATAGGCTTGCACCGTCTCGCTTTCAATCTGCGCCAAAACATCCAAGAGATAGCGGCTGTTAAATCCAATTTCAAAAGTATCCGAACCATAAGTAGCGGCAACTTCTTCGGTGGCTGTGCCGCTATCAGGACTGTTAACCGATAGAACGATGCGGTCTTTTTCAAGAGCGAGCTTAACCGAACGCGTTTTATCTGAACTGATGGTCGATACACGATCAACGGCTTCAGCGAAAACCCTGCAATCAAGTTCAAGCACTTTATCGTTGCCCTCTGGTATCACCCGCGAATAATCTGGGAAAGTGCCGTCAATCAGCTTGGAGGTTAAAATGGCATCGCCAAAACTGAAACGCACTTTGGTATCTGATAGAGCAATTTGAATATTGCCCTCAATTTCATCAATGAGCTTGCGCACCTCTCCCACTGTTTTACGAGGAACAATCACGCCCGGCATGCCGGCGGCTCCATCGGGAACATCCTGCTCAACCTGCGCCAAACGGTGACCGTCGGTCGCGACCACACGCAGGCGCGGACCATCTTCGCCATCAGCCACATGCATATAAATGCCATTAAGGTAATAGCGCGTTTCTTCGGTAGAAATGGCAAAGCGAGCCTTATCGATAAGGCGCTTAACCTCTTCAGATGTTAGCGTGAAACGATGGGGCATATCCCCTTCACTCATTTCAGGGAAATCTTCTCTTGGCAGGCTTGCAAGCGTAAAGCGGGATCGACCTGCTTTGATCGACAAGCGACCAGCCTCTTCTTCTGCAATCTCAACTTCAGCGCCGTCAGGCAGCTTACGCACAATATCAAAAAGCGTTTGGGCTGGCACTGTTGTAGCACCCTCATCACTGACAGTTGCTTTTGCCGTCTCGATAATAGCTAAATCCAAATCCGTTGCCGTTAGCGCAACACCACTTTTTGTGGCCTCGATGAGAACATTCGACAAAATAGGAATAGTATTACGACGCTCTACCACGCTGTGAACATGATTTAGTGTCTTGAGTAGCGCGCTGCGCTCGATCGTGAATTTCATAGGTTTCATTCTTCTTGTTAGAGCGAAAATTGCCGCTTCATCAATTATGCCTCAAATGGGTTTCCTCCATTTGACACCCCCTATTTCTCACGCTGAAACTTTCCAGTTAAACATCAAGTTTAAAGCCCATATTCACGAGCTACTTCAAACAGAAATACCCACAGCGGAGACTTAAGAAGAACCATAGGAATTTAGACCCCATTCGGCAAGGAAAAAGGGATAAAAAACGTGTTTTTTTATCAAGAAAACTGATTGTAAGAATCAAATTTCGACTCGGGTAGGTAAAAGCAGCGTAAATCCAGCTAAATACCTCTATCCCTCAAGTTGACGAGAGAGATGGGTGATGTCTTCATTAAGCTGGCTATCATCCTTCATCAAATCCTGAATTTTATCCACCGCGTGGATCACGGTAGAGTGGTCCCGGCTAAATTTACGCCCAATTTCAGGTAAAGAGCGGCTGGTCAATTGCTTGCAGAGATACATCGCAACTTGGCGAGGGCGCGCAATAGCCCGAGCACGACGCGGTGATAACATTTCAGCAATGCGGATATTGAAGTAACTAGCAACTGTGCGCTGAATCTCGTCAATTGTAACCTTGCGGTCATTAGCCCGGATTAGATCCTGCAGTACTTCTCTGGTCATTTCCATGGTGATTGGTCGCCCCACCAACGTTGCATAGGCAATTACGCGATTAAAAGCCCCTTCCAGCTCACGAACATTTGACGTGATGCGACGAGCAAGAAATTCTAGAACCTCATTGGGAACCAGCGCATTTTGATGTGCATCTCCCTTTGATTGCAAAATACCAAGACGAAGCTCATAATCTGTTGGGTGAATATCAGCCACCAAACCCCAGCCCAAACGGCTGATAATTCGATCCTCAATACCCTCTAAATCGGTCGGAGACCTATCGGCAGAAATTACAACCTGACGGCGATTATCTACCAGTGCATTAAAGGTGTGAAAAAACTCTTCCTGAGTGCTGTTTTTGTTTCCGATAAACTGAACATCGTCAATCATCAACAGGTCAACATCCCTAAATTGCTGTTTGAAGGCCATTGTATCTTTGTATCGTAGCGCCGAAATAAACTGAAACATAAATTTTTCAGCGGATAGATAAAGAACTTTTCTCTCAGGAAAACGGCGTTTCACGTCCCACGCTATAGCATGCATGAGATGCGTTTTACCAAGCCCAACACCGCCATGAAGAAAGAGAGGATTAAAACTCACTTCTCCGGCTTCAGCTACTCGCTGTGCTGCTGCAAAAGCTAGTTCATTGGATTTACCAACAACAAAACTATCAAAAGTATAACGAGGATCAAGCGTTGGAGCACCACTAATGCTCTGCTCGCCAGAGACAACAGCCGGGGGGGCCATTTTCTTTTCTGCTGCTTGTTTTTCGCTTGCTGCTTTAACTTCACTAGGGC
>CBFDBT010000068.1:0-11762 GCA_965603115.1 uncultured Alphaproteobacteria bacterium | reverse complement strand
GGCAAAAGCCTGAGGCCACAACAAGATACCAAATAGCGTTACCGTAGCTCTGTGTAAGCAAGAGAGTAAGTGAGACATAAAGCGCCGTAAAAACAATATAATCACAAATTCCGTCAATAATCTTCCCAAGCTCAGATTGCTTGCCAGTCAAGCGAGCCACACGACCGTCAGCACCATCTAGCACATGCCACACCAACAACATCAATAACGCCCCTAAAGTATATAATGGGCTAAGGCTATGAAAATGCAAAAGATAGGCCGCTGTCACACCGCTTAACATCCCTAAAATAGAAACTGCATTAGGGGACAATCGCAATTTAACCAGATAGGGCACAACCCACGAGATTAGGGGAGAAATAATGTGCTTTTTACTAGCGTCTTCAATGTCAGACGATCTTTTAATCGGTTCATTCATAAAATTCATTCGCTAAATCATACCTGTTGATAGCTAATACTTACTTATCAACTATGACGAAAACAAGACGAAAAGGTGTAAGGATTAAGGGTTTAACGCCAAAGATGGGTGTCGCTCACTTCTGTTTCTTTTAATACGCGTCTATATGGCGTGGGGGCACGACGAGCAAGACCAGTAAAAGCCTTATCAACAGTTGAACTGCGACGGCGCATGCCTTTGATGAGACGAACCACTGACGGCGTTGTCGGAATCAAGAACATCAGGCCAATCAACATCATCAACCATCCAATAGGAATGGGCGCAATGCCTAATATGATACCCAATAGCACAAAGGCTATACCAATCACTCTTAAAATAATGCGGATCATTGTCTCGCTCCGTCGCCGTCTTTTATAATTATTAAAGATTATATAAGCACATTTCACCATAAATACAAGATGGGCCTTTAAATTGCCTCTGCTATGGCCTATTTATGTGACCTAATTCAGCTCAAGGATATTCTTTTATGACATATGACTATGATTTATTTGTAATTGGCGCTGGTTCTGGTGGCGTACGCGCGAGCCGGATTGCATCAGGCTTTGGCGCAAAGGTTGCTGTAGCTGAAGAATTTCGCGTTGGCGGCACCTGTGTTATTCGTGGCTGTGTGCCTAAAAAATTGCTCGTCTATGCCAGTCATTTCGGCGAAGACATGGCTGCTGCCGAAGGATATGGCTGGACAGTTGGGGAGCGTTCTTTTGACTGGAAAACCCTCATCGCCAATAAAGACACTGAAATTGACCGTCTCAACGGCCTTTATATCAATACGCTTGAGAGCAACAATGTAGAAATGTTTCACGAGCGCGCGACGGTGGTAGATGCCCATACTGTAGATGTTGGCGGTAAAAAAATAACCACTGATAAAATTCTTGTCGCTGTTGGTGGCTGGCCGACTATGCCGGACGTGCCGGGTATTGAGCATGCTATTACCAGTAATGAAGCCCTGCATCTTGACGAGCAGCCAGAACATATCGCCATTGTTGGCGGTGGGTATATTGCGGTTGAATTTGCCGGCATTTTTGCCGGCCTTGGCAGCAAGGTTACCAAGCTCTATCGCGGCGAGCAGATACTCCGCGGTTTTGACCATGATATCCAAAACCATTTGGCAGACGAAATGCGCAATAAGGGCATTGATGTGCGGGTCCGCACCAATGTTACAAAAATTGAAAAAACCGATAGCGGCCTGACACTCACCCTCACTGATGATACCACTCTTGATGTGGACGCGGTAATGTATGCCACAGGCAGAGCGCCCAACACCAAGGGCTTGGGGCTTGAAAATGCTGGCGTTAAGATGGCAGATAATGGCGCGGTAAAGGTTGATGCTTACGGCAAAACGAATATCGATAACATTTATGCGGTTGGCGACGTTACAGACCGCATTCAGCTTACCCCTGTTGCCATCAAAGAAGGACATGCCTTTGCCCTCACCGTTTTTGGTGACACACCGACAGCGCCAGAGCTTGACCCCGTTCCAACAGCAGTTTTCAGCAATCCGCCCATCGGCACCGTAGGGCTTAGTGAAAATGAAGCCCGTGAGCAAGGCTATGATGTAGAGATTTTTAAATCCAGCTTCCGCCCGATGAAATATACGCTCACGGATATTACCGAGCGCTCTATGACCAAGCTCATTGTCGACAAAAAAACCGATAAGGTTCTCGGCGCACATATGATTGGCATTGATGCTGCTGAAATTATTCAGGGCATTGGCATTGCAGTTAAAGCAGGCCTGACCAAAAAGGATTTTGATACAACGGTTGCCATCCACCCTAGCTCAGCCGAAGAATTTGTCCTGATGCGATAAGGCAAAAATATCTGTGATTGATAAATTTCTATATCAAGGTATCATGATCGCCTTATGAGGAAAGCTAATGACTGACCAAACACAAGAGGGCTGTCCCGTTGGACCCAGCAATATTTTGGACTTTGTTGCCAAGAATGCTGAACAACTGCAACGCTCTAATAAATTTACTAGTGCAGAAGAAAAGGCGCAATCCAATATTGCCGCCAAGCTTGATGCTGCGCTGGAAGATATGGTTGTCGGCATCGAAGGCATCGCCAGTTGTCAGCAAGAGGGCAGCGAAACCTTGACCGTGCCTAGTCCGATGATCGAATCTTTTTGTGTAGGTATGGAGCATCTCTCGCGCTCGCTCTTTCCCCATCTTGATCTTATTTTTCAAAAAGCCTGCGGGGAAGAAAATCTTGACCCTCATGTTGCACGGATTATCCTACAATCCCGCCTTGAAGCCCTATCGAGCTATATGCTGCAACTGACACAGGTTCACGGTCTTGTGCTCGATCACGGCCCTGAAAGCGGCCCAACGCCCGTTATGTCGCTGCGCATGGCCCTTAAAAAACTCGCCAAAGAGACGCTGGCTAATCCATAGATAAACACTCTTTACAAATTTTCTCATTACTTTTTGTGTTGGAACAGTTCTTGCTATGAATTGTGTTCACTACTGATTTTAGGGAAAGCAATTTTATATGGATGCTATAGATAGAAAACTGCTGGATATGGTTCAACGCGATGGTCGTGGCGTATATGCTGACTTTGGAGAAAGTGTTGGCCTGTCTACAACAGCCGTGCATGGTCGCCTGAAAAAGCTAATCAGGTGCGGGATCATAAAGGGGTGGGCCGCACAGGTTGACCCCGTGCAAGCAGGTTTTCCAACTGTACTCCTCGTTCGCATTGAAATTGATTTGCCCCTAAATCGTGAGGCCTTTGCTAATAAAGCAGCGCAATTAAACTATGTCCAAGAATGCCATTTAACCAATGGGAAATGGAATTGCTGCTTAAAAATACGAACACCAAACCTTGAACTCGCTGAACGCCTAATCGCTGAAGAAATATCATCGATGAAAGGCGTTAAATCATTGCAAATTGAAGCTGTAACGCAAACGAGAAAAGAAACTCTCTATATTCCAAACTCGGACTTGCCAATATAGAGCCATGCAAAATATGCCGATAGATAGGCGATTAATTCCGCTTATTTTCCCCAACTGAAATCCTTTCTTATCTACTATCTAAAATATGAATAATTTTCACTTCCCCACCTATTACAGAGAATAATATCCTGTCCTCATTTGGCACCCTAATTGCTGTGTAAAAACAAGGCACAATAACAAAGGGGTAGTATCATGGATGTAAATGCAACAGGTGGAGCTTCGTCAGCAGCAGCATATTATCAGGCCGCTTCATCAGAGAATTTAAACACCCAGAAGGCTGATAATGCTTTCTTAGGTGAAGTAAAATTAAGAAAACCTGACGGGACTATAGTTACCGGAACTGCCGGAAATTTTCTAAAAAATATAAAACCAGAACCAATCTCTTCATTATTATCTCCCGAGATGCTTTTGAGTTTTATAAAGAATATGGAAAATATAAATAACACTATGGAACACCGCGTAAATCAAATGCAAGCAAAAGGCAGCAGTGATGTCACCTCAGGTGGCGCCCTACCCACTAGTGTTAAAAATGGCCTTGATGATATTGCAAGTGATCCTGCTTATGCAGCTAAGCGAGCAAGACAACTAGGCACTTTTCCTCAACTAAATGTACTATCGGAGGATGACTTTCCAAAAAACGGTGATCCAGATTCTGTCTGGAATGAATTTCACACCACAATGGTAGCCAGAATGGAGTTGACAGGACAAATAACTCGGGCACGCAGCAACTATTATCATGATATGGTTGCGCAAGATATTCCGCCAGCCGAGATATATGCCAAACTGCTAGAATTTAATGCCAACCTGCCTAAAAACTCCGGCAACAGCGAAGTTCTTGAAAATACTTACTCCGTTGGTGGGTGGGACAGCGATTCTAAATCACAGTATGAGTATCTCATGAAAGCTTTAAAGAGCGCTTAACTCAACAAAAAAAGACCGCCCCCAAAGGACGGTCTTTTATGAATTAGATCGATAAAACGATTATTTACCTAGAAACGATACCATCACGTTCTAGACGCTTGCGCTCTAGCTTGCGTGCACGACGTACAGCAGCAGCTTGGTCACGAGCGCGTTTTTCAGATGGCTTCTCGTAAAAACGACGAAGCTTCATCTCGCGGTAAACACCTTCGCGTTGCAGCTTTTTCTTTAAAGCACGCAATGCCTGGTCTACGTTATTATCACGAACAACAACTTGCATGTGTTGCTCACCCCTTTCTAAAGGCTAAATTTGAACTTCAAGGCATGATTGCCTTTCAGACTTACCAAGGGGGCGTATAACAGAGGACAAACCCACACGCAAGGTAAAAAACACCATAAAAACAACAAGACACTCGTGCCGTCAAAGCCTTTGCCTGCGGCAGATGTTATTAAGAATATAAGGATTATACCTTAAAATACTCTTTTGGTCAAAAAACTGTCTCCCAATTTACTCTAACTATGCTATTGATATGAGGATATTAAGAAAGAAGAGAACCATGTCAGCTGCCAAGAAAAAAGAAATGACACCCGAGGAATTGCGCCAACCTTTGATGGAGGCAGTGCTTTCCCATGCGGCTTTTGATGGCTGGACGAGAACAGCGCTCGACCGCGCCGCAGAGGATATCGGTGTTAGTTCTGAAATGGCTGAGCTTGCCTTCCCGCGTGGTGGCATTGAAGTGCTTGAAATGCATCTCGCTGATGCGGACTTAAAAATGAGTGCAGGCTTGGCCGAAATGGACTTGGATTCCATGCGCATTCAAGATCGTATAAAATGTGCCGTGCGCACCCGCCTTGAGCAAAATAGCGCACATCGCAGTGCCATTCAGCGCGGCATCGCCCTGCTCTCGCTGCCTTCCAATGCCGATATTGGCATCAAGGCTCTCGAGACCACAATGGATATCATGTGGTGCGCAGCGGGGGACACGTCCACCGACTTTAACTGGTATAGCAAGCGCATCATTTTATCCGGAGTTTATATGTCGACGCTGATGGTGTGGTTATCGGATGAGAGCGAAGAGCAAGCCGATACGTGGGCTTTCCTTGACCGCCGCATCGCAGAAGTAATGAAATTTGAAAAAGCCAAATGGGACTTTAAAAGTAAAACCGCCAACATGCCTAGCCTTTCTCGATTCATAGGACGGCTTAGATATGGCGCAAAATGAGCGAGAGTATTGACTTTTTAGCCCTAGATACCCTCAGTGCTTACAGTGACGCCAGCGCGGACCTTATTTTTGGCTGGCACCGCTATCTCACCAGTGAAAAACGCATGGCAGATAAAACCGTGCTGCATTATGGCCGTGATCTGGGCCGTTTCATAGCCTTTATGAGCAGCTACAAAGGCGGCAAGCTGAGTCCAAACAGCTTTAAAGACATGACCATTCAGGACTTTCGCGCATGGCTCGCTGATATGCGTCGCTCTGACATGGCTGCGCGCTCGGTTGCCCGGTCTCTCTCTGCACTTCGAAATTTTTATCGCTACCTCTCTCGTGTTCACGATATTCACAATGATGCCATATCCGCCGTGCAAAGTCCAAAGTTGCCCCACAGAGTACCCCGCCCCTTAAGCATTGATGGCGCAAAGACTGTGATCAACACAATTGGGGACTTTAGTGTCACTGATTGGGTTTCCGCCCGCGACATTGCGGTTGTGACCTTGCTTTATGGTTGCGGCCTTCGCATTAATGAAGCCCTCACCCTTAACCGCGAAGACGTGCCCACGGGCGATATGCTGCGCGTGATAGGTAAACGCAACAAAGAGCGGCTTGTGCCCGTACTACCAGTGGTCAAACAAGCTATTAATGCCTACTTGGACCGCGTTCCCTTCACACTGGCTGACGATGGGCCGCTTTTTATCGGCGTGCGCGGCGGCAGGCTTAATGCCCGCGCGATCCAGCAAGCCATGCTTTTGGTGCGAACAGCGCTGGGTTTGCCCGATAGCGCCACGCCCCACGCCCTACGCCACAGCTTTGCAACCCACCTCTTATCGGCTGGCGGTGATTTGCGCACAATTCAAGAGCTCTTGGGGCACGCTGACCTTGCCAGCACACAGGTTTATACCGAAGTGGATAGCAGTCGCCTTAAGCAAGTTTACAACAAAGCCTTTCGGAGGGCTTGAGGGATGAATGATGCGCTTTTGATCAAAATCAGGGCTTTTGGTCTCGCTGCGCTCTACATATCGCTTGTTATGTCAGCCTTGTTACTTGCCTTGGTAGCCTTCAAACTCTGGCCTTATGCTAGTGGCCCGCTGCATCATGTTTCGGTGATTGGCACAGCGATTATCAGTATCGTCGCTGCCTATTCTCAGGGACGCGCTGCCCACCGCATCATTAATGCCCTTAATAAAAACCTCTCCATGCCACCCTTTGAATTTGTTCCTTTTTTGCTAATGGCAATATGTTTGATCCTGTCGAGTTGGTTACTACTCGGCATTGAAAGGCTTTAGCGCAGCCAATCATATAAATGTCCGAAAATGGCGAGTATTTACGACCTATCATGCTATGCTCCAGTCATGATAAACAAAGATCACATATTATACCGCGCCCTTGTGGAAAGGGACAAAGCCTA
This sequence comes from uncultured Alphaproteobacteria bacterium, assembly GCA_965603115.1. Taxonomy (GTDB): domain Bacteria; phylum Pseudomonadota; class Alphaproteobacteria; order Sphingomonadales; family Kordiimonadaceae; genus CBFDBT01. The sequence continues at coordinate 4,819 of CBFDBT010000068.1, read as the reverse complement.
TGACGGTCACTTCTATTTTGGCGTGACCAGCACAGGCATTTATTGCAGGCCTATTTGCCCTGCAAACAAACCCAAGCCCGAGAATGTATTATTTTTCACCGCTGCTGGTGAAGCCGCACAGGCTGGATTTCGTGCGTGCAAACGTTGTCGGCCAGAAAGTCGCCCCGGCAGTCCCGCATGGCTTGGCACCGAGGCCACCGTCAGCCGGGCGCTCAGGCTCATAGCAGGAGGCGCACTCGAAAATGGCGGCATCGAAGACTTATCCGACAAGCTCGGCATCAGTGACCGCCATCTGCGCAGGTTGTTTGATCAGCATCTAGGCAGTTCCCCTATTACCATTGCCACCGAAAGACGGATCAATATAGCCAAGGGACTTTTAAAATCGAGCGAGCATTCTATCTCCGCCATCGCCTATACCTCGGGTTTTTCAAGTCTGCGACGCTTTAACGACAGCTTTAAAAACACCACAGGACTAGCTCCAAGCCTTTGGCGTAAAAGGAAAGCCCATGAAAACACTTAGAAGCTTTACCATTGCAACACCTATAGGCGATCTGCAAGTGATGATGGATGAAAGTGCTATTGTGCTTTGCGAATTTATTGATAACCCTGCACGCATAAGCCGCCATCTTGCCAAACACCACGCAGGGGTCGAGATCATTGATGTTACTGCACCCCCACACATTAAAACTGTTTTTAACAACTATTTCACAGGTGAAATTGATGCTTTAAACACGCTATCTGTCTCGCCTATGGGCACGGCCCATCAATTAAAAACATGGAAATATCTTAAAACTGTTCCCGCTGGTACAACCCAGTCTTATGGGGAGATGGCAAAAAACATGAACAGTAGCCCGCGCGCAGTGGGCGGAGCCAATGGCCGCAATGCCATCGCCCTCCTCATCCCTTGCCACCGCATCATCGGCGCTGATGGCACACTCACTGGCTACGCAGGCGGCTTAGAGCGCAAACAGTGGTTGCTACGCCATGAGGGGGCTATTTAGGCCTCCTCCCTTTCTTTCGTCATTCCGGGCGAAAGGCGTTAGCCTTGAGGGAACGGAATCCATCTTTCAAACCTCGAAATGGATGCTGAAACAAGTTCAGCATAACGGATTTATACTTAGTGGAAAACATCACTCAGGCTTATGGCGCAGGTAAATGACATAATAGACAAAGCCGACCAGCACGCTACCGCCAATGAGGTTACCCAAAATGACCGGCACAAGATTATTAAAAAATCCGAACCATGTAATGGCTTCAAAGCCGACATGCCCTGATGATTGCACAAGCATCCCCATCGGGATGAAATACATATTAGCGATGCTATGCTCGAAACCGGCAGCGACAAAAGCAGTGATGGGGAAAATGATCGCCACGACCTTATCAACAACACTGCGCCCAGCGAGAGCCATCCACACTGCCATGCAAACAAGAATATTGCACAAAACACCTTTGAAAAAAGCTTCCCAAAACGGCATAGACACCTTGGCACTGGCGATTTTGAGATATTGATCAGCTATAGCGCCATCGTTCATGGCTGTATGCCCTGAATAAAACACCAGCAAAGCCAGCCCAGCAGCTCCGATAAAATTGGCAAGGCAGACAACCCCCCAGTTTCTCAGTAAATCAGCGCTAGATATTTTGCCATCGGCCCACGCCATGGCGAGGAGATTATTACCGGTAAAGAGCTCTGCGCCCGCGACGATGACAAGAATGAGCCCAAGTGAGAAAGCAAGACCACCAAACATCTGGCTCACCGCAAAACCAAGCGTCGCATCTGATTTTATCAGGGTAAATAAAAGAGCACCTAGCGCGATAAAGCCACCAGCAAGAACACCGAGCATTATCGTAGATAGTAAGGAGAGACGCGTCTTGGCAACCCCAACACTTTCCACGCGCTTGGCAATTTCTTTTGGTGAAAAAGCATCAAAACCGAACATATCGGACATAGACCAACTCCCCTTATTGCTCATATGAATAGCATAAAGAGGCCAAAGGGCACAAGGTGACAAAAAGTCTCTACATATGGATTGTGCGCCCATGAACCGCGAGTGCTGCTTCTTTCATCGCTTCACTCTCGGTTGGGTGGGCGTGACATGTCAGAGCAATATCTTCCGCACTTGCGCCAAATTCCATTGCCGTTGTCGCTTGCGCAATCATATTACCCGCATCGGCGCCAATGATATGCACGCCCAAAATACGGTCAGTTGCTTTGTCGGCGAGTATTTTAACAAAACCATCGGTATTCATATTGGCTTTAGCGCGAGAATTGGCTGTGAAAGGAAACTTGCCAGCCGTGTAGGCAACGCCAGCTTCTTTCAAGTCTTCTTCCGTTTTGCCAACACTTGCCACTTCAGGCATGGTGTAAACAACACCCGGTATCACATCGTGGTTCACATAGCCCGTGAGCCCCGCGATATTTTCAGCGCAAGCAATGCCTTCATCTTCGGCCTTATGAGCCAGCATCGGGCCTTCGACCACATCACCAATTGCCCAGATACCCGCAACATTGGTTCCAAAATCTGAGCCAATTTTAATGCGGCCAGCTTCATCCATCTCAACGCCAGCTTTATCAAGACCTAAATTATCAGTGTAAGGTCTGCGCCCAACCGACATCAGTACAATGTCTGTGTCAATTGTCGTCGCGTCTCCGCCTTTTACCGGCTCGAATGTGACTTTTGCACCCTTTTTGGTGGCTTTAACACCTGTGACTTTAGTCGAGAGCTTAAGCTTCATGCCCTGTTTTTTCATTGTGCGACCAAATGTTTTGCGCACTTCGCCGTCCATACCAGGTAGTAACTGGTCTAGGAATTCAATCACGGTTACCTCAGCGCCCAAACGACGCCACACTGAGCCCATCTCAAGGCCAATAACACCGCCGCCAATAACGACCATGCTCTTAGGCACTTTGGTAAGGCTTAGTGCGCCCGTTGACGACACAACTATTTTTTCATCAATCTTGATGCCCGGCAAGCTAGCGACATCTGAACCTGTCGCAATAATAAAGTTTTTGGCTTCAACCTTTTGCTTTTTACCACCCTTAAGCTTCACATCAAGTGCATGCTTTCCAGTAAAAGAGGCCTCACCCTTGATCCATGTGATCTTATTCTTTTTAAAGAGATATTCAATGCCGCCTGTAAGTTCACCCACGGTTTTGTCTTTTGATGCCATCATCGCTTTAATATCAACATCAAGGCCTTTAACAGTGATGCCAAACTTTTCAAAACCGTGACCAGCTTCTTCATAAAGTTCAGAAGCGTGCAAGAGGGCTTTTGATGGCATACAGCCCACATTGAGACATGTGCCGCCGAGTGTTTCGCGTTTATCGATACAGGCTGTTTTTAGACCAAGCTGCGCCGCACGAATAGCAGCCACATAACCACCAGGGCCAGCACCGATCACAACAACATCAAATACATCACTCATCATCAATTCCTTTAATAGTATTGTCTTGCTTACATATCCAGTAATAGGCGCGTTGGGTCTTCCAGTGCTTCTTTAACACGCACTAGGAAGGTCACAGCACCGCTACCATCAACAATACGGTGATCATAAGAAAGTGCCAAATACATCATAGGGCGTGCTTCAATAGAGCCATCAGGCATTACCATCGCGCGCTGCTGAATTTTGTGCATACCAAGAATACCCGACTGTGGAGCGTTCAAAATTGGCGATGACATCAAGGAGCCAAAAACACCACCGTTGGAGATGGTGAAAGTGCCGCCCTGCATATCTTCAATAGCCAGCTTGCCTTCGCGCGCTTTTTTACCATATTGCGCGATGGATTTTTCACATTCCGCAAAAGTCATATCCTGAACGTCTTTAAGCACAGGTACGACAAGACCGTTGGGTGAAGATACCGCAACAGAAATATTGGCGTAATTATGATAAACAATCTCGTCGCCTTCGATGAAAGCGTTCACTTCAGGAATTTCCCGCAGCGCCAGCACACAGGCTTTGGCAAAGAAACTCATAAACCCAAGGCGAATACCGTGTTTTTTATCAAACAGGTCTTTATAATTTTTACGCGCAGCCATCACCGCTGTCATATCCACCTCATTATAAGTGGTGAGCATAGCGGCTGTATTTTGAGCATCTTTAAGGCGCTCTGCAATACGCTTTCTAAGGCGTGTCATTTTCACGCGCTCTTCGCGGTTCGCAACTGGTGCTACACTGCCTACAGGCGACGGCGCAGCGTGGGTGAGCGTGCGCGCTGTATTGTTTTCAATAGCCTTAAGAACATCGCCCTTGGTCAAACGACCATCTTTGCCAGTGCCCGTAATAGACGCTGGGTCAAGGTGGTAATCTGTCATCATTTTGCGCACAGCCGGAGACATAGGCATCAGGCTATCAACTGGAGCAGTAGCTGCTGGCGCCGGAGCTACTGGAGCAGGCGTAGAAACTTCTGCTGGAGCGGCTGGTGCGGCAGTAGGTGCAGGTGCACTAGTTGCCTTACCCTCAGTATCCACCCGCGCGACAATCGCACCAATTTCAACCGTGTCGCCTTCAGCAACCACAAGTTCTTTGATAACACCCGCGACTTTTGATGGCACTTCCATCGCGACTTTATCTGTTTCCACTTCAACGATGGGCTCGTCTACAGCGACGGCATCACCGACCTGCTTCATCCACGAACCAATAGTTGCTTCTGTAATACTCTCGCCAAGTGCCGGGATGACTATATCTTCAATTGCCATGAGGCTTGCTCCACACCCTGTTTAAATTGTTAATGCTTTATCGACCAAGGCCGTTTGCTGCTCTGTATGCTTTGAGGCAAGGCCCGTTGCTGTAGCAGCACTTTCTCTACGACCAACATAGATTG
>CBFDBT010000067.1:0-11894 GCA_965603115.1 uncultured Alphaproteobacteria bacterium | reverse complement strand
GACGAAGAAAGTCTGGGTTGTAAAACTGACCTGCTGTAGCTTGTGCAAAAATCCAGCTAAAAAATTCAATAAAACTAACGTCTATTTTCTCTTGTGAAAATATAAAAACTGAAACTACTGAGAGCAAGAGGGTTACTAATAAAGCTGGATATAATCTCAACATTCTATTTTTAAAGTAATAAGAATTTTTACTGTTTTTTTCGTACGCACTAGAGATTAAAAATCCCGATAAAAAGAAAAAAATAGGCACGCCTGGGATAGCTTTTAACCAGACTGGTATATGAGATTCCAGTCCCAGATGCCCAAGCGCATGAACAATCATAACTTGTGATGCAGCTACCAGCCGGATCAAATCAACATTGTTAGGTGTTAGTTTTTGCATCAAGCTGGTCCTTAATATATCTATGCCCAGTGACAAATATAAATATAATTTCAATAGTATTTGTGTATAGCAGTGGTATATGAATACAAGGTTGTTTTTTAAAACGAAAGAATAAACTTTATGGCAAATGATTCATCTGATTCTTTGAAAGATAAAAAACTACAAATTTTTAGATCAAACGATGAGATTGATGTAAAAGCAATTTTCATGATTTTAAAGGCCGAAATAATTACCATTGGCTTCATAACTGTCATCGCCGCAATTATATCCGTTTTTTTTGCTCTAAGTTTACCAAACACTTATAGTGCCGATGCTCTTTTAGCGCCGAATAATAATGAACAACCAATTAACAAAATGCAAAGTTTGACCAGCCTTGTCGGTATAAAGGCCCCTAATGCCATAGATGAAACAACACGGGCCCTGGAAATATTAAAATCACGCAATTTTATTAATCAATTCGTCAAGCGATACGAGATTGCACCCTATTTATTCGCTATGGAATCTTGGGATTTTGCAAAGAAAAAACCCATTTTTGACATAGATATTTATGATCCTGACACGAAAACCTGGACGCGAGATACAAAAGAGGGCAACTCTTCAACACCCAATGACTTTGAGGTTCATAAAAAATTCGGAGACATTCTATCAATAGACCAAGACCATGAAACAAATTTTGTTAAGATTTCAATAGAAAGTGTTTCGCCTGAGTATGCGCATCAATGGCTAAAATTGCTGATACAAGACCTTAATAAGTATGTTAGAGATAGCAAAGTAGAAGAATTAAATAGAAGCATCTCCTACCTTGAAGTCAAAGCTGCACAAACTAAATTGGTTGGCATTAGAGATATTTTCTACACTCTTATTCAAGAAAATATTCAATCGAAACTTTTAGCTGAAACAAGAGAAGAATATGCTTTCCAAACGATTGACCCTGCCCTTATTCCACAGAAAAAGTCCGGACCAGCCCGTGCATTAATATGTATATTGGGTACTTTCATAGGCGGCTTCATCGGTATAATTATCGCATTTATACGCTATTATCGTAGATAGTACAGAATAGTATATCAACTGCAATGCACGCGCATTCAAACTCAAGAAGATAAGGTTTTATAGTGTTTTATCTTATTTTAGGAATTTTTGTCTTCTTTAAAATATTTCTGAACGCCTATGACATTGTTTTGGCTATTCCTATCAGCGGTCTCGTTCTTTATTATGCATTCAAGAACAAAGAACAATTTCTTGAGTATTTTTGCCTATTCATTCTCTTGAACTCTAGTTATTTTTACACGGCACCAATATTATTGGTATTAGTTGGTATTTGGGGTCTAAGAGCGGCGCACAACCATTTTCTTTTAAAAAAAATAGAGGTCGCCTATTTATTCCTATTGGTAGCTTTTACTGTTTCATTACTTTTTCTGCACAGCGCACCCTATGATGCTCTGCGCTATATAACCTTGATAACTTGTCCAATTATCCTGCTTCATGTCATCCAAAGAACAACTATCACCGAAAGGTCATTTAATCGAATATATGCTATTTATATCTCGACCGTAGTTGCAAATTTAATTTATACATTTTTCATTGCATCAGGAGAAAGAAATTCTATCTTTATTGGAACTGAGAATATTGGACTTGTAACAATATCACTATTTTATGTTTTAATAGTTTCTTGGTTGAAGTCCGGCAGCCAAAAACTGTTTGCAAGCCTTTTGTTCTTGCTGACGTTGGCAAGCATGGGGTCGCGTTCAGTTTTACTTATCCTTTTTATACTCGCTTTCAGATATTTGCTAGCAAAAAAGTGGACGATTAAAAGCTTTAGTGGCGTCGTCTCGGCTTTAGCCCCTATATTGATATTGGCTAGTATTTATGCGCAGACTTTAGTTGATATCCCCAGATTTCAACGCATGTTAGGTGCCATTGATGTGGTTCAGAGCTTAGATATTTCTAATCTTCGCGGCGTACAATCTCAAGATTATACTTTTTTAAGGGTCAGATTATATTTTGAAGCAATTGATCTAATTCGTGAGCGACCTTGGTTTGGTCATGGTGTGCGCACACCAAAAATATTAGAGGACTTACACGGGCCAGGCCTTAGCAGCTTTCATAATGCATATTCGGATATATTGGTAGCAAATGGGATTGTTGGTCTGTCGATTATATTTATTTTTTTCTGGTATCTCTATCGATTGCCGCAGCATAACAATCTAGCCTCCAAATCGACATTGCGAACCATATTAATAGTTTTTATATTGGCTTCGTTCATCCAACCCGTTTTCTTTAATATACAGGCATGCACACTTTTCTATTTCTTTATAGCCGCTTCTCAATTACGTCGAGGGGATCACGAAGTTCTTTAACGGTCTTGTTACAAAAGAATTACAAAAGAATTTTTTAATGATATAGCTTATGCCTATATTGAATTGGACCTAAAATTTAGTGTGGTAAGAAAAAGCGTGAATGTGAAGAGAATTATTTTTGTTTGTATTACCAAAGGCCATTATCAAATGGCTTTGCAAATTCTTGAAGAATTTAAATCGGCACAAGTGGATATATACACAAGCATTTATTGCAGTGGGTTTCTGCACGACCAAAAAGATAAATTCTGCGCCAGTACGATAGAGTTGTTCGATGAAAACTGTTTTCTTGATGAATTTCAGTATAATCGCAAGCGAACCCAAACATGGAAATTGAGAGGTTTGATTAGAAAAATTCGAAAAAGCTTTGACTATTTCAAACCAGATATGGTGCTGACTTTTACTGATAATAGTTACATTTATCAGTCATCCTTTAAGCGATGGAAATCTTCTGCAAAAATTGTTTTATTCCATGAAGGTTACGGCGATTACGCAGCACCGACGAGTAAACTGCGTGAAATTCTTCCTTACTTATACATTCAAATAGTGGTGTGGCCTTACACATACCTCCCAGTTGTCCGTTCCTATACAGGCCTTTATGATTATTCCTTTCTCTTGCAGCCAGATATTGTAGATAGAGATTTCATTTTTAAAAAAATTCAGATCCCTTCTAATTTTATGAAATCGATTTTTTATAAGGAAACGGCGCTTGCGGCAGACATTGAACCAAAGTCCATATTATTTACTTTATCTGGCAAAGATTGGGCGAACGATAAAAAACTTAAGGCGTATCTTCAAAACTGTGTGTTAAAACTACAACCACTGAACCGACGCATATATATTAAAATAGCACCTAATGTAAATTCAGAAGACTATAAATTTTTATTGCAAGATGGACTCGTTACTCTCATTGATGACCCTCAGTTGACATCAGAATCATATTGTTATCATCCTAGCTTCGATTATATTGTTACCGATGAATCATCAGCTGTTATTAATGCCATGTATGGCGGTGTTCAAAAAACATTTTTCTTTCTGAATGGGGAAATTCAAAAGGAAGGGGTATACAAATATGAGAGCAATGCCCTTCTCAAATTTCTTCAAAATAAAAAATACATAAATCAGGTAACAATCAAGGCGATGGTGGAACAAATTAAGAATAATATTCACAATAAAAATTTTATTGATACAATTTCATGCGAAAGTGTAGGTAACGAATTGCGGGGCATTCTGAATGGTTAGACTTTTTTTTCAATTGAGGGAGCAACTTAATTCTAAGCGTATACTTTGGCGCTTATTAAGACCCCTTATCTATATCTGTTATCGCTTTATATTGTTAATGTATGGCGCATCCATTCCCTTGAATAGCAGAATTATCGGCGTGCCGCTACTACCGCATTCCCTTTATGGTATTTTCATTTCAGGGGATGCAATTATAGGAGAAAATGTCACTATATTTCAACAAGTGACAGTTGGATCTATCGTGACGGAAGGTTCAAAGAATATTGGCGCGCCTACAATTGGGGCTGGAACCATTATAGGTGCGGGTGCTAAAGTTTTGGGGAAGGTAAAAATTGGTAAAAATGTACATATCGGGGCAAATTGTGTCGTTGTAGATGATATAGCTGATGAGGCAACAGTAGTTCTTCATAAACCAAGAATAATTCTCTAGTATTTCTAAAAAATACACTTACTAAAGGCTACAGCACTGCGGCATTTGGGCAGTTAGAATATATAGGATCAATGATGATTAAGAAGAAGTTGAAAATTGGCTTATTAACTGAATCAGACACAATTTCAGCATGGGCATATAGCTCACTTGAAAAAATTATTGGTTCACAATCAGCCGAAATAACTTTGGTGATGCAAAATCAGAGCTCTGCATCTTCGCAATCATTTATACGGCGCCTCTGGAATGCTCGAAAACGTATTGGCTACTATATTTATAATAGCTTAAGTCGAAAGCTATTTTCAGGTAGTCCAGATGCCTTTAAAATTCAGAATCTTAATGCATTGATACTTGATGTTCCTGTCATGAAAATTCAACCCATAGAAAAGAAATATTCCGACTACTTTGAAAAGGATGATGTTGAAAAAATCAAAGAATATGACTTGGATATTATCATCAGAATGGGTTTTCGTATTCTTAAAGGAGAAATATTAACATCTTGTTCAAAATATGGTGTTTGGTCTCATCATCACGGTGACAATCACTTTAACCGGGGGGGACCTCCGGGATATTGGGAAACGGTGGATGGCTGGCCTACTACGGGCTCAATTCTACAGATATTATCTGAAGATTTAGATGGTGGGAAAATTCTCTATCGGTCGTGGTCATTAACCAACCCTTCTTCTTTAGCCAAAAATAGGCATGCATATTATTGGACTTCAGCATCATTTCTATCAAGACAAATTAAACGCCTTTATCAACTTGGTCCAGATCAGTTCTTTCAAGAAATAGAAAAATTCAATGATCCTTTTGATTTTTACTCAAATAAACTACTGAAAGCGCCTTCGAATTTATATGTGATTAAGCATAGCACAAAAATGATACTGATTTTTATTAAACGCATATGGCAAAAAATGTTTTTTATAGATCAATGGTCTATTCTCTTCAGGATAGAAAAGGGGATCGCTAAATCATTTCATCGATTTAAGGAAATAAAACCGCCCAAAGATAGATTTTGGGCAGACCCCCATGTTATTTTCAAAGATGAAAAATATTTTATATTTGTAGAAGAGTATCTCTATTCGACAAAACTCGGACGACTTGCCGTCATAGAAGTTGACAAGAATGGTAATGCAAGTGACGTAAAAACTGTGTTGGAAAAAGATTACCACCTTTCCTACCCGAATGTATTTGAGTTAAATGGAACCTATTACATGATTCCAGAAACTAGCGCTAATCATACAATTGACCTTTATGAGTGCACAAAATTCCCTGATAAATGGGAGTTCAAAATGACTTTAATGAAAGATATTGATGCTGTAGATTCAACATTACTGTTTAAAGAAAATAAGTGGTGGCTCTTTGCCAATGTGGCTGAAAATTTGGGAGCATCGAAAAACGATGAGCTTTTCTTGTTTTATAGTGATGATCTATTTTCATCTGATTGGACAGTCCATCCTCAAAATCCAATCATTTCAGACACCACTCACTCACGGCCTGCGGGTAAAATAATTTCTCACAATGAGAAATTATATCGGCCATCTCAAGATTGCTCCGGTATTTACGGGCGTGGCTTTAATGTTTCTGAAATTTTGGAGATATCAGAAATGACTTACAGTGAAAAAATCGTAGAAACAATTTATTCCAACTGGAATGATGACCTGTTAGGAACACATTGCTTTAATGCAGAAGCTGGGATAACAGTGATCGATGCATTTACCAGAAGACGCAAATATTGTTGAGATCTAACAGATGACCATAAATAAAATACTCATGTTTGGCAAAATGCCTCCACCCATTGGCGGAGTGACTATCAGTGTTAAAAATCTTGTGGAAAGTCTAAAGGCGAAGAATATAAAAGCATACTTCTTTGGCTGGAAGGCCATATTACGACATTATGATGTCGCTCACATCCACTATTCGAGCCTTTCTAAAAGGGCTATTGGCATTATCATCGCTAAGGTAGTCGCTCGAAAAGTAATGTTCACTGTTCATGGAAAATATTTTGATCAGAAAAGCATCTATAATAAAATTTCAGCCTACCTTGCTGATGAAATTATTTTTTTAAATGAAAATTTGGTAGCAGAAAATGCTGAGGCCTCATTTTTTGATAAGATAAATCTACTACCCTCTCTTTATGCTGAGGGTTTTGTGTCTGAGGCTGATAATATTGCTCTATTCACACCTGAACCAGATAAAAAAACCCTACTTATTTATGCCTATGATCGGTCATATAAAAATGGTGAAGAGGTCTATGGTGTAGAATTCATTTTTAACAATATGTCTGATATACCAGAGTGCTATAAAATAGTTTTACTCGACATTAGTGGAAAATATGCGCCTTTAGCTGAAATGCATAAAGACCGGGTCATATACATCAATAAAGAGGTTAATTTTTTAAGCCTACTTCAGCAGGTTGATTATTATATACGACCTACGTGCATGGATGGCGCTTCAGTGGCTGTCCAGGAGGCTCTCATGCTCAATGTCCCCGTTCTGGCAAGCAACATAGTAGATCGTCCAAAGAATGTAGCTATCTTTCGATATAAGGATATCGACGATTTTATTGAAAAACTGGGCATGCTGAAAAAAACAACAGAAACCTTTAAGCTACAAAGCATACAAATGTATCTTGATGTTTGTGAGAAACCAATATGTTAACGGAAACTATATACGCTAAGTTGCCTGTATTTATGCAAAATATTTTATGCAGTTTATATGGCTTGAAAGAAGCCAGAACTCGTTTCAGCAATAGCTTCTATGGGCATTTAGAGAACTATAAAAAGTCTGAATTTTCTTCTCAAGAAGACATTAGAAAACTCAAGGATGAAGCATTTGTTGCCCTCATCAAGCATGCTTATAATACTGTGCCCTATTATCAAAAATTATTTGAAGAAAATGCTCTTAAAGTAGATCAGTTTCAAACCATTGAGGATATTAAACAGTTACCAATTCTGTCTAAGGAACTATTACGTTTTTCGATGAATGATTTAATTTCTTCGCACTATAATAAACGTGACCTTATTGAAGTTCACACAAGTGGGACAACAGGAAAAGCTCTGATATTTTTTAAGACAAAAGAGACGATTGCTAAACAATGGGCTATTTGGTTTCGTCATCGCTCTCGATTTGGCGTGAAGGTAGGTGACTTGCATGTTAACTTCACAGGGAAAAAAGTAGTCCCGATTAACCAAAAAAAACCTCCATATTGGCGCTTTAATAAACCTATGAACCAATATCTATTAAATATGCAGCATATTACGCCAGAAAAAATTGGCTCAATCGTAAGATTTTTAAACACTATTAAACCAGTATATTATTCAGGATACCCTAGCATATTAGCAGAAGTCGCGCGCTTGGCGCTTCAAAACAACTTAGTGCTTATGCCTCAAGCGCGCCCAAAGTATATTTTTCCAGGAGCAGAAAATACACTGGACTACCAAAAAGACGCCTTAGAACTTTGGACTGGTGCAACAATAACTGATCAGTACGGCCTCTCTGAAGGCTGTTGTAACACTTCTCGGTGCGAACATGGCTATTATCATGAAGATTATGAGTTTGGACATATTGGGTGCCTTAACCCTGAAGTCCTACCTGATGGTAAAATACGCGGACGTATGATTGGCACGACCTTCAGCAACTTTGCGATGCCCCTCCTGCAATATGAGACAGGGGATGTGGCTATCTGGATGCCTAAGGGCTTTAAATGCCCTTGTGGCAGACAATCGTCTGTCATTGAAAGTATTGAAGGTCGCATAGACGATGTTATTGAGTTAGTCGATGGTCGAAAAATGATGAGGTTTGACTATTTATTTAAGGGAACTGAAACGATTAAAGAAGTACAAGTGTGTCAGTATAAAAAAGGCGAGGTCGTAATCAAACTCGTTGTTAGAGATAACCATAAACCTGAAACGGATGAGCAGCTTAGACTTAACTTTAAACAATGGATATGTCCTGAAACCGCTCTTGAAATAGAGCATGTTGAATCTATAGAAAAAAGCGTAAGTGGAAAATTCAGGGCTGTAAAATCATACTTATAGTTTGACGCTATTCTATTTTGTTACCCACTGCCAAGAATGGCGGCACATGTCTTCCAGACCAAATTCCGGTTTCCAGTTCAAACAAGCAAGTGCCTTTTTATTATCAGCATAACACTCAGCAGCATCACCATCACGGCGAGGGACTATATCTCTCAGGACATCCACGCCGTTCACATCTTCAAAACATTTGATCATTTCAAGAACTGAATAACCAGTGCCAGTGCCAATATTGAGTGTCGTTGTGGTTTGATTAGATTTTTCTAAGTATTTTAAAGCTTCTACATGGGAGCGGGCCAAGTCCACTACATGGATATAGTCGCGAACGCCTGTACCGTCTTTTGTGGGGTAATCAGACCCAAAGACTTTAATCGTCTCATTGTTTATAACGCCCCTGCAAATGACTGGCATCAAATTAGAGGGTCTGTTTTTTGGGGATTCCCCTAAATGCCCACCCGGATGGGCACCTACTGGATTAAAATACCTCAAGAGAACACACTTTAGGGGGTCAATATTTTGACAAAAGTCACTGATGATTTCTTCACCAATCAATTTTGTTTTCCCGTAAGGGGAAATGGGGTTTGTTACTGCACCCTCTACTACAGGGATGGTCTCTGGGATGCCGTAAACCGCAGCTGAAGAGCTGAAAACAAAATTTTCAACATCTGTTTCTACACTGGCATTAAGAAGATTGAGCGTACCTTGTACATTTACAGCATAATAGTCTTTAACTTTTTCAAAAGATTCATTCACATCTTTTAGACCCGCAAAATGCACGACAGCAGATGGTTTTTCTTTCTTGAATATTTCAAGGATTTCTTGTTCATTCCGGATGTCTGTTTCATGAAAAGTGGGCCTGATTCCGCAAGCTCTTTCTATGTTATCCAGAACACCAATAGAGCTATTGGAAAGATTATCTATAATACAAGGTTCAAATCCATGCCTGATTAATTCCAAGCATGTGTGGGAGCCGATATACCCTAGCCCACCAGAAAGAATAACACGCATTCTCTATCCCTTTATTGATACTTATCCATTTGTTACCTACGTAGTCTCTTAAAATATTTTATGGCACGTGAAACAGTAAGAACACAAGCTCGAATATGCCGCCTTACTCTTCCTATAGCTTCCGGTAAATGCTGTATTGATGGTCGAATATAGGTGTCCTGTTTAAGGGAGAAATATCAACGACATGCATAAATATTGAAAAGAGCGTTCTAAGAACTGGAATTTTGCTAAAAGGATTAAAACATCCCCCAGATGTATGGAATCTTTTTTCCAATTTAAAGCCAGCTTTTAGGAAATAATCATCCAACCAAGCCCGAGAATAGAAATTCAAATGTGAAGGCGGCGTATACATCCTCCACGTTTGTCCAGTCATTGTAGCTACTTTTTCTTTTATGCACTCATGAGATGGAATAAGTAGGACAAAAATACCGTCTTTTTTGACCCATTTCTGCAAACTACTTAAAAATTCATGGGGGCGCTGAAGATGTTCCAAAACTGCAAAAGCTGTCACAATATCAAATTGTGTATCAAACTCTATATCCTCTACAAAATCAGTGTAAACTTCTAAGCCGCGCTCTCTGGCGATATTAGCGGCTATTGCCGATAACTCTACACCAACGCGTCGACAGCTATCATCCATATGCATTAGAAAGTCGCCTGTTCGGCAGCCCACATCCAAAACAGATTGCGGATTATATCCCAACACCGCATCTATCTGAGATTTAACATATGTTCTACTTCTGCTTTTCTTGAATTCATGATTTAAGGATGCATTATCACCATCAAGTCGCTCATACATGTCATCGAGTGAGATACGGTCATTATTCTCATTTAGATCGAAAAAATTACTCCCACAGTCTTGGCATGCATAGAGAGTATAATATATAGGCGGCGTTTCGGTAAAATAATGAGAATATACCGGCTGTAGGGTATCTATTTTCTCACTACTACATATATTACATTTTACCAATTTCTTATTCCCCCCTCAATATTCTAACAAATAACCATTTTATATAAAGTCACTCAATGATGACCATCTGTTGCTCAATATTGCTCACGGCCCTGCGAATTAATAGCATATAGAGTATATGGCTAAATACGCTACCAACAACCAAAATTTCAGTACTATTAAAAGTGAGCAGCCCATAATTAATCAAAAAATTTATTGCGATGCCACCAAGCATTGTTCCATTTAAAGTTTTATACTTTTCAAACGTTAAGAGATAGGTCCTATGATAGATATAGAAGATATTGATATAATTATAACAACTTAGCAGAATGAATATCCAAAAAGTATCTTGATATGCCGGATTATAATAGGTGATCAAAAAATAATAGCCCGGCAAAGCTAAGGTGATAACAGAAAAGTATATTATTTGAATCTTTGACATATGCCTTTTAAATTTTGATCTGGATTCAATTAAAGGAAGCTTCTTAATATCGCTGATGAAATTTGACATATTTAGCCATAGTATAGTTTGTATAACCATGTAAAACCCGGCCGAAACAGTAAATGCCATTGCATAAAGCCCTAAAGCTTCATACCCGACAAAATATTTAAGAAGGATTCTATCAACGCTCATTAAAAGAAGTGCTAAAAATCCGTATAAAAACAACATCATACTGCCATAAATTATTTTGTGGTCCCAATATAAAGTAAACTTAAGGTCTTTTAGTTTTTGCCAAAAAACTTTACTGAATAAAGCAAATATCAAATATGGCACCATCATTAGGCCATAGGCTGCTATGAAAATATCTACATCATGCAAATCAGAAAACCACGCATAGGCAACCATACTGTATAAAATAATATTGCTAGCCACCTCTAAACCCACTAGCCAGTTTACGCGTTTAGTAATTCTGAGTTGGTCGATAACAATTTTAGAAATAAGCCCCAAAACTGTTGCTGAAATGGCGTAAACTATATGATCATTATTTGAGAGAAATGTCTGATAATTAAAATCAAGCAGCGCAAATATTGAACAAATGGAAACAATGCTGATGAATAGATAATTTAATATCAGACTAAGGTCATTGATGCCTATTGTACCATCCGCTGAGCGTTTGCGAAAAATATATTGGATAAAGCCCAACTCAGAATAAAGTAGATATTGCAGCGTCAAACGAAAGAAGCTGAGGATTCCAAAGTCAGCCGTACTAATCTGCGAGGAAATAACCAGAATGGCCACAAACGTCGAGGCGGTCAGAAAATAACGCGATAGAATGAAAAGTTTGCTTATATACACTTTACCCTCGATACTAAGGTAGTGATTTCAAAAATGGTTTCATCCTATTTTCATATGCCCAATCCAACTTATTATCTAGTCCTTGAAAGCTTAAATAACCGTTTTCTATTTCACGGTTTATGACTCCAGAGACTTGGGTCGCGAGTTGATCGTTGACAGATACTGGGCTTGCAAATCTGGAAATTGCATATTGAACAT
>CBFDBT010000066.1:0-11925 GCA_965603115.1 uncultured Alphaproteobacteria bacterium | reverse complement strand
TAACTATTCGACCTTTAGGTCCAGACCCTTCTATAGCTGCTAGATCAAGGCCTTTTTGCTCGGCCATACGGCGAGCAAGCGGAGAGGCTTTGATACGGTCGCCACTCGCTGCAACTGGGGCTGGAGCACTTGGTGCAATCGCTACCTGAGCAATAGGTGCAGGTGCAGCAGCCTGTGTAGGTGCAGAAGCAACAACAGGTTCAGCTTTTGCTGCCCCCTTTGGTGCGACCTCAATGCTTGCGACATCTTCGCCCTCTTCTGCGAGCATGGCAATCACGGTACCCACAGCCACATCCTCAGTGCCTTCAGGCACAAGAATTTTAGCGACAACACCGTCATCAATGCCCTCATATTCCATAGTGGCCTTGTCGGTTTCAATCTCACAGAGCATATCACCGCTGGAAACTTCATCACCCTCTTTAACGAGCCACTTGGCAAGCGTGCCCTGCTCCATCGTGGGGCTTAGTGCCGGCATAAAAATTTCAACTGCCATACTTTTACCCCTTATCCTTATAACAAACTGATTTAACCGCTGTAATAACCTTGTCTTCGTCCACAACAGTCGCCAACTCAAGGTTAGCAGCGTAAGGCTGTGGAATATCAAGGTTGGTCACGCGGGTGACAGGGGCATCCAAATAATCAAAAGCATCTTCCATTAGCCGTGCAGATATTTCAGACGCCACCGAACACTGGGGCCAGCCGTCTTCGGCGACAACCACGCGGTTTGTTTTCTTCACGCTTTGTATGACTGTTTCCATATCAAGCGGGCGAATGGTGCGAAGATCTATCACTTCAGCACTTATACCCTCTTCAGCGAGCTTATCGGCCGCCTTAAGCGCAGAGCCGACAGCGATTGAATAGCTAACGATAGTAACGTCACTGCCTTCGCGACGAACAAGCGCTTTACCAATAGGCAAAACATAATCTTCAACATCAGGAATATCAAAGCTCTCGCCGTACATCAGTTCATTTTCTAAGAAAACAACAGGGTTCGGGTCGCGAATAGCGGCTTTAAGTAAGCCTTTACAGTCCGCAGCGTCATAAGGTGCTATAACGATCAAGCCAGGCACGCTGGAATACCAAGGAGCGTAATTCTGGCTGTGCTGTGCACCAACACGAGCTGCGGCACCGTTAGGTCCGCGAAACACGATAGGACAAGAGATTTGACCACCCGACATATAGCGGGTTTTAGCGGCAGAATTGACAATATGGTCAATTGCCTGCATGGCAAAGTTAAAGGTCATAAATTCGACTATCGGCTTCAGTCCCGCCATCGCAGCGCCTGCGCCAAGACCTGCAAATCCATGCTCAGTAATAGGCGTATCAATCACGCGGGCATCACCAAACTCGTCATGAAGACCTTGCGTTACCTTGTAAGCCCCTTGATATTCGGCAACTTCTTCACCCATGACAAAAACATCTGGGTCGCTACGCATCTCTTCAGCCATAGCATCTCGCAGCGCTTCCCGCAGCGTTAAAGTGACCATAGCCGTGCCAGCAGGCACCTCAGGGTCAAAATCAGGCTTATGAGTTACTGGCCCTTCGACAGGCTCAGGGCGAACGGCTTTTTGTGATGACGGAATATTAGCTTCTCCTGATGCGACTACGTGAGTTTCCGTTTGTGCTGAGCTTGTCGAAGCACCGGCGGAAATATCTGCTACATCTTCACCTTCTTCCGCGATAATGGCTATCAACTGACCAACAGGCACATCTTCTGCGCCTTCTGGAACTAGGAGCTTGGCGATAGTACCCTCGTCAATCGCCTCATATTCCATGGTGGCCTTATCGGTTTCAATTTCAGCTATTACATCACCAGATGTGATGGTATCGCCTTCTTTTACTAACCATTTCGCCAGTGTACCCATTTCCATTGTCGGGCTCAGTGCAGGCATTGTTAGTTCAATACTCATAGCAGAACCCTTTCTCACCATATTGATGCAAATTGATGGCCTGCATAATCATTTTATAGCAGGAACAGCCTGTAGGCTGATGTGGGGCATCAGTTAAAGGGTGTGACGCACTAGATGGTGATTTTGCGACCACCGAAGGCAAGGCTATTTTATGCCATGATAGCATAATATTTTTCATGTGATGAACCACATCCAATTTCAAAAACTTCTTAATCATGACATAAAATATTCCTTGTCAAATGGATCAATATGGCGAGAAAGGGTTCTCCCCCTTTCCTTACGCCAAAACATCTGTAAACAGTTCGGACAGCTCAGGCTCAGGACTGTTTTCTGCGTAAGCCGCAGCTTCTGCTACTATGGATTTTGCGTCTTTATCTAAAGCTTTTACTTCAGCTTCAGTCAGCATTTTTTTATCTAGTAACAAAGCTTTAACACGCTCAAGTGCATCTTGCTCTGCCCGCACCTTTTTCACTTCGTCTGTGCTGCGGTATTTAGCGGGGTCAGACATTGAGTGACCGCGGTAACGGTATGTTTTCATCTCAAGGATAATAGGTCCGTTACCTGCGCGCACATAATCGAGCGCATCGTCCATAGCTGAGCGAACCGCCAGGACATTCATGCCGTCAACTTGCTTTCCGGGGATCAAAAAGCTCTCTCCACGACGGAAAAGCTCAACCTCAGAGCTTGCACGCTTTACAGCTGTTCCCATGGCATATTGGTTATTCTCAATAATATAAATAATTGGCAACTTCCAAAGCTCTGCCATATTGAAGCTTTCGTATACCTGGCCCTGATTAGCAGCACCATCTCCAAAATAGGCTACAGATACGTTATCGGTTTTGCGGTACTTGGCAGCAAAAGCAAGGCCGGTACCCAGCGAGACTTGCGCACCCACGATACCATGTCCGCCATAAAAACCACGCTCAACATCAAACATATGCATCGAGCCACCCTTGCCTTTAGATACCCCCGTTGCGCGACCCGTAAGCTCAGCCATTACATGCTTGGGATCAGACCCAACAGCCAGCATATGTCCATGCTCGCGGTAAGCCGTAATAACCTTGTCACCCTCTTTAAGAGCACTTTGCACACCTACACAAATAGCTTCTTGACCAATATACAAGTGACAAAATCCACCAATGAGGCCCATGCCATACATCTGGCCGGCTTTTTCTTCAAAGCGCCTGATGAGTAACATTGTTTTATAAAATTCAATCAACTCATCATGAGTTGCTTTGTAGTCCGCGGTTTTACGACGCCGCGTTGTTTTACCACTAGATGCAGATGATGATTTTTGTGCTGCCATAAAACATGCCCTTTAAGAATAGTGATGCATTTTTGATATCACTAATAGCTAATCAAATAGCTTACCGGAATAGACGCACAGGTTTACACTGCCGCAACTGCATTTGCAACAAGTTTTAAGTCATTGATATTAATGTATATTTTATGATTAACCTTAATATAGTTAATCCACAAGCTCTAGTCTATTTTAAGAATACAACCACTTCATCTGGATGAGCGAAGCCTAGGCGCTTGCGCATCTGTTCTTCGAGCATGTCAGGATCAATTGACGATTCTTTTAGCAGAGCTATACGTGTCTCGAGGTCATAACGTTCATTTCTCACCAACTCGGCCTCGGCCATAAGTGTTATCTCCTGTTGCTGAAGACGCTTTAAGGCAGGCAAGCTAAATTCGCCTCGAAAGGCGTGAAAGACAAAATAAGCCATCAAAGAGAGAAACAGAGCCACTCCCCAGATTTGCCCTAACCGAGCTTGAATATTTTGTTTAAACGTCATGTAGGTAGAGAATCACATTCGATTCGCCACGTCAATAGCTAAAATGATTATTGATTCAATACGTTAATGGATATTTCGACGCTAGAGTCTCGAAAGCCTTGCTACGACTCATTATCGACAAAATAGGCCCCACATAAAATTATGCAGGGCCTTACTTTAATTTTAACTTTTAGAGCAAAATGCTGCGTCCGGCATATTGTGCAGCTGAGCCCAGTTCTTCTTCAATGCGAATAAGCTGGTTATATTTTGCCAAACGATCTGAGCGAGCAAGGGATCCTGTTTTAATTTGTCCGCAATTGGTCGCAACAGCAAGGTCAGCTATTGTTGTGTCTTCAGTTTCACCAGACCGATGCGACATTACAGACGTATAACCATTGCGGTGCGCCATATTAACAGCGTCCAGTGTTTCGCTCAGCGTACCAATCTGGTTAACTTTAACAAGAATTGAGTTTGCAACGCCCTTTTCAATGCCGTCAGATAGTCGTGCCGGATTGGTTACAAAAAGGTCATCCCCAACCAATTGTACTTTATCACCAATTTTGTCGGTTAGCCGCTTCCATCCATCCCAGTCATCTTCATCCATACCATCTTCAACTGAAATAATTGGATAACGACCGACCAAATCTGCCCAATAATCAACCATTTCAGCACTATCAAGTTTGCGGTTCTCACCTTTTAAGTGATAGACACCATCTTTGTAAAACTCAGATGCGGCTGCATCCATGGCAAGATAAATATCTTCACCCGGCT
The DNA here is from genome assembly GCA_965603115.1 of uncultured Alphaproteobacteria bacterium. Lineage (GTDB taxonomy): Bacteria > Pseudomonadota > Alphaproteobacteria > Sphingomonadales > Kordiimonadaceae > CBFDBT01. The sequence continues at coordinate 7,466 of CBFDBT010000066.1, read as the reverse complement.
TATAGCCAGCAGATTCAACGGCTTTCATTAGAAAATCAAGTGCTTCAACGGTGCCATTAAGATTTGGAGCAAAGCCACCCTCATCACCCACAGATGTACTAAGGCCCGCGTCTGATAGTTTTCCTTTAAGCGTGTGAAAAATTTCAGCGCCCATGCGCACAGCATCGGCTATTGTATCCGCCGCCACAGGCATAATCATAAATTCCTGTACGTCGATAGGATTGTCAGCATGCTCTCCACCATTGATGATATTCATCATTGGAACAGGCAGCATATGCGCGTGTGCGCCGCCAATATATCGATAAAGTGACGTACCATGACTTTCAGCCGCTGCTTTAGCAACTGCCATCGAAACGCCAAGAATTGCGTTAGCACCTAAACGAGACTTATTCTGGGTTCCATCAAGATCCCGCATCGCGCCATCAATGGCGATTTGGTCACTACTATCAAGTCCAACGAGCGTGTCATAAAGCTCGCCATTCACAGCTTCCACTGCTTTGAGAACACCTTTACCCATATAGCGGGACTTATCGCCATCACGTAGCTCAACGGCTTCATGGGCGCCTGTTGATGCACCAGACGGCACAGCAGCGCGACCAAATGCGCCATCTTCGAGCAGCACATCCACCTCAACAGTTGGATTACCGCGACTATCTACAATTTCGCGACCTAAAATATCTATAATGGCAGTCATGGAACTATATCCTTTAAGGAGTTTGAATTAGATTATGAGCGCTTAATACAGCCAATTTGGTATCACCGCAAGGTTTTGACTGTCTTTTTTACTGAAAAGAAATTAAACAAATGAGTAGCAAGATAAAATACCGAGTGGTTATCATTAAAAAGGGTCTTTCATGAAATATATCAGCAAATTGTTAATCAGCATTTATCTAGTCACCCTGCCCGCAATGGCAGACTCTGAGCTTAAATCTGTAGAGGCAGCCAAAAAACACAGGATGGCTAATGAAGTTCAGCTACTGAATGACTTTCGCGAACTTCTCAGCTTACCCAATGTCTCGTCTAATCTAGACGATATGAAAAAGAATTCCGACTGGATCGAAAGCTATTTACAAAAAAGACACTTTAAAACCGAGGTATGGACGGCCGGTCGTGCGCCCTATATTTTCGCCGAACGCAAGACCGAGGGTGCCACAAAAACTGTATTGATATATGCACATTTTGATGGCCAACCTGTGGACACTAAAAATTGGAAATCCCCACCCTTTAGCCCACAGTTACGTGATGGCATGGTTGAAACTGGCGCCAATGATATCGCCTGGCCGCAAACGGGTGACAGCGTAAACCCAGAATGGCGTTTATTTGCGCGCTCTGCAGGTGACGATAAGGCTCCCGTCATTGCCCTAATGGCTGCAATTGATGCGCTTGATAATGCCGGCATAGCACTTTCGGTTAACATCAAACTTATCCTTGATGGGGAAGAAGAAGCCGGCTCGCCAACTCTAGACGCTATTTTAAAAGACCATAGCGACAAGCTTAAATCTGATCTTATGCTTTTTTGTGACGGGCCTATGCATCAGTCTCGCAAACGTCAACTCGTCTTTGGCGTAAGAGGCACCATGACTGTTGGTCTCACTATGTACGGCCCCAACAAACCTCTTCACAGTGGCCACTATGGTAACTGGGCGCCTAACCCATCAGAGAAACTCGTCAGCCTTCTCAACGACATGAATGACCAAAAATCCGTTGGTATGACCTTCCCCGGCTATCATGAAGATGTGCAGGCAATAACAGCCGCAGAGCAAGCAGCAATTGCCGCCATGCCAAATATGGATGAAAAACTCAAAGAGGAATTAAACGTTGGCAGCCCTATCGGTGAAGGTAGTCGCTTAGAACTTCAGATCATGAAACCCGCTATTATCCTTAAAGGACTGCAAGGCGGCGGTGTCGGCAAACTCGCGCGCAATATTATCATACCAAGCGCGTCAGCTTCCCTAAATTTCCGCCTCGTTCCCAATCAAACCCCGGAACGCGTAGCCGCAAGCTTTAAAAAATATCTTAACCAAGAAGGCTATACCGTAACAACTGAGGAACCATCGGCTGAATTGATAAAAGCCCATAACAATTTGGTTTATGTTAATGTTGGGGGTGGCTACCCAGCCTTTAGAACATCGCTTGTAAATAAAGATGCACAAAAACTGGTTTCTATTCTTGATCGGATTGATGGCAATAAAACATTGCTCACACCAACCATGGGCGGCAGCTTGCCTATCTATTTATTTGAACAAGCCTTGGACGCGCCAATTGTTATTCTGCCGATTGCCAACCATGATAATAATCAGCATGGGCGTAACGAAAACCTACGCCTGCAAAACCTGTGGGATGCTATTGAAGTATATTCCGCTGTGATTACAGAGTTTTAAAGCAACTATAACAAAATCACCAAAACTTAAGTTTCTTTAGGGTGCGTCCAAAAAAACCTTTGTCGCCTTCTTTTCTCTCTTCAAGAGAATCGCGGGTTTCATCTAGAGCTAGCATCGCCCCCTCAGGTAAACGACCCTCTTCAATATCTATGATGCGATCCGAGATAGTGAAATTATACCCGAGGTCTTCATTGGTTTTTTGTGCAAGCCTGACCTTTGCCAAAAGCCCTTCAATGGCTCTCTTTTTCTCTTCGCCCTCTGGTCGCATATACAGCATGGTTTCAGCCTGAACCAGCCAGCTCTCTACTCTCATTTCATTCCACATTGGATAATGCTCTTTACTAAACCTATCGAGAGCTACCAAATGAGAGCGCATGGATTTCCATTCCATATGACGACTTAACATCCTTATCTCGTGGATGGTCAAAAGCATAGTACTCTCGTTTGTCCATTCAATATTATCCTTCATCATCTGACGGACTGAAGCATGATACTTACGAATGGCATCAGCGCCTTCGCTGTGGATAACAGCCTCAATGGCATCTCCCTCATGAAGCACACCTTCATCACCTTGAACATCAACTGAGGTAGTCTTGGCTTTAGCTCCAGTGCCCATAGCGTGAATTTGTCCGATGATATAGCCGACCTTATCAGCCTCCGTGAAGACGATTACGATCGGCTCATCACTCTCATTTTTAGAGTGATCAACATCTTCCAACTCAGACTCTATAACATCCTGCGTGAACCCTGCAGATGGCACTAAAAAGCACATGAAAAGCGCTATCATCCATAATTTCATCACATATTCCTCTCAATAAGGCTCCCACCTCGGCAGAAATTACCCAAGTGTAATGTTTAGAGACTTATATATGCAAGCCCTGCGCCAAACAAAGTTTGCGCAGAAACACCCCCTTTAAGACTATCAGAAAGTGAAATTAAACCAGCCTGCTTTGTGCAACTGCTGCCGCTATAAAGGAACTGAACAGTGGATGTGGTTCAAATGGCTTTGACTTCAGTTCTGGATGATATTGCACACCAATAAACCAAGGGTGATCCGGCAGTTCATAGATCTCAGGCAACTCTCCGTCAGGAGACATTCCAGAAAAGAGTCCGCCAGCCTTTTCAATCGCTTTGATGTAAGATTTATTCACTTCATAGCGGTGGCGATGGCGCTCGGATATATCAACTGCACCACCATAAATCTCTGAAACCTTTGATCCCTTTTTAAGAACTGCTGGATAAGCACCCAAGCGCATAGTGCCACCTAGGTCTGTTTCATCGGTGCGTTCTTCAACACTTCCATCATCCTTGACCCACTCAGTAATCAAGCCAACAACTGGTTCAGGCGTTGGACCAAACTCTGTTGAACCAGCCCCTGAAATTCCAGCCAAATTACGTGATGATTCAACAACGGCCATCTGCATTCCAAGACATATTCCAAAATATGGAATGTTATGCTCGCGAGCAAATTTCGCCGCAGCAATTTTACCTTCCGTGCCACGCTTGCCAAACCCGCCAGGTACTAGAATCCCATCCACAGCCTGCAATCGCTCTACAGCATCATCCTGTTCAAATATCTCAGATTCTATCCACTCAATTTTGACCTTAACTCTGTTGGCTATGCCGCCATGAATGAGGGCTTCACTAAGAGATTTATAAGCATCCAGCAGACCCGTATATTTACCAACAACAGCAATTCTGACTTCACCTTCAGGATTTTTAATTCTGTCGACAATTTCAAGCCAGCGATCAAGCTCTGGAGGTTCAGAATGTGCTAGACCAAAGGACTTTAAGACTTCAGTGTCGAGCCCTTCTTTATGATAGGCAATTGGCACTTCATAAATTGATGAGGCATCAAGAGCGGGAATAACCGCAGATTCATGTACATTACAATAGAGAGAAATTTTGCGACGATCACTATCGGGAATTGGGTGCTCAGCACGACATACAAGCACATCTGGCTGAATACCAATTGAGCGCAAATCTTTTACAGAATGTTGTGTTGGCTTGGTTTTCAACTCACCTGCCGCCGCCAAATATGGTACAAGCGTTAGGTGAACAAAGATTGAACGGCCTCGCCCAAGCTCAATTTTTAACTGACGAATGCTTTCCATGAATGGCATAGCTTCAATATCACCAGCTGTTCCACCAATCTCACATAGGATGAAATCAACACCGTCTTGTTCAGCTAGGGCAAAGTTTTTAATCTCATCCGTTACATGCGGGATAACCTGCACAGTAGCACCAAGATAATCTCCTCGGCGTTCTTTTTGTAGAATTGTACTGTAGATCCGCCCAGATGTGACATTATCACTCTGACGTCCCGGCACACCGGTAAAACGCTCATAATGACCAAGGTCGAGGTCAGTTTCCGCGCCATCATCGGTTACATACACTTCCCCATGCTGGTATGGACTCATAGTTCCTGGATCAACATTGAGGTACGGATCAAGCTTTCTCAGGCGCACGGAATAGCCGCGGGCCTGCAATAAAGCGCCAAGAGATGCAGAAAGGAGCCCTTTTCCAAGGGAAGAAACCACACCGCCGGTAATGAAAATATATCGCGTCATGGAACCCCACTATAATCAAAAACTTCAAAAGGCCCACCCTATTTTTGCAGGGAAGGTGAAATTTATTAAAAAAAACAAAACTACTTATAAAATTATCAAAGAAAAGGGAGCAAATGCTCCCTTAAAATTCTCGTTATTCGCCATCATCTGGTACGACGGGCACCTCAGGCGCTTTCTCAACTGGGACAATGCCCTCAACCTGAGCCTGCTCCAAAATATCCAACGCGGTTGTATCCTCTTTATTTTGAGATGCAAGCCAACTTAAAGCAAGCGAGTTAGCCAAAAAGACGATCGCCAACCATTTTGTAGTGCGCGTCAGAAAATCTGCTGCACCACGTGCACTCATCATACCTGTGGGTCCGCCACCAATACCAAGAGCCCCGCCCTCAGAGCGCTGCATCAAAATAGTTAGAACCATGGAAATGGCAACTATAAGATGGATGGTCAATAAAATATTTTCCATAAGCCTTACTCTTTAAATCCTTATTCCCGCAGACAAGCTCTGCTAACTCAAGGGGCGGTATCTATACGATCTACCCTCGCTTGACCAGTGAAATTTACTAAATCAACGAATATTTTTATCTATAGGCGTTAATTATGCCCTCAAAATCTTCTGCTTTAAGGCTAGCGCCACCCACAAGGGCACCATTTACATTATCTACACCCATCAATTCTTCAGCATTTGAAGCCTTAACGGATCCACCATATAATATGCGGAAACCATTACCAACTTCAGAAAAACGCGCCACTAAGGACTGTCGAATAGCGGCATGAACCTCTCGCACATCTTCTGCAGTAGGCGTAACACCCGTTCCAATAGCCCAGACAGGCTCATAAGCAATGAGTGTTGTAAAAGGCATAGAATCAGCAGGAACAGATCCAGCCAACTGCCCCAGAACAACATCAAGTGTTTTGCCAGCATCCCTCTCGGGTTTAGTTTCGCCGACACACACAATAGCGACCAAACCCTCAGCCGTAACAGCCGATGCCTTGGCAAGCACATCAGCGTCCCCTTCAGCGTGGTCGGTGCGACGTTCAGAGTGTCCTACAATAACATATGTGGCTCCAACATCTTTTAGCATCGCAGCACTAACATCACCCGTATGAGCACCAGATACATTTGCATGACAATCCTGAGCACCAACTAGAATTGCAGATCCTTCTGCAGTCTTTGCCATCTCATTAATAAGGGTGAAAGGTGGACATATAAGAATATCACACGCCGAATCACCATTTTTGTCCATCAAGTCCTTGAGAGCATTTACCTCACTTAAATTATCTTGAGTGCCATTCATTTTCCAGTTTCCTGCCACCATCGGCATGATAGGCCACTCTTTGACTAATTCTTTAGATATTGGAACAACGTTTGACATGTAAAACCTCTTAAATAATATTTTTTATAGTTTAATGATGTAACAGATCATTTTCACGAATTCTAGTGGCTACAATAATAAATAAAGATGCTAAATAGCGTAATCAGCAGTTGATTGAGATCAGTCTCGCTCTTATGATGCGCCCAAATGTGACTCGTGGGCATAATCTTGCGAGAGTAACGGTAATTATTATAGGGAGCGACCCGCATGGCGAGCAAAGTACGCAGCGGCGTGAAATCAATTTTAGTATCAGCACTTTTTGGCCTGCTGATCGCAAGTTTTGCCATATGGGGCGTTGGTGGTGGAATGTTCATTGCCTCAGATCGTGTTGTGGCTACTGTTGGCGAGACTAAGATTGCAACAGAAGACCTTAGACGTAACGTAGAAAATCAGGCGAGGCAATATCAGCAACAATATGGTGGCGCCGTCAGTACACAGGATATTATCCTTGGCTTGCAACTCCACCAACGCACTCTGCAACAGATGATAACAACTGCTGCATTGACCGACGATGCTACAAATCTCGGCCTTAGAGGCAGTGACAAGCAGTTATCAAAGGAAATGCTCAAGATTGACGCATTTCAGCCTATAAAAAAGGGTGTGATTGACCGCGAACCTATGATGCAAACGCTGCAGACCGCAGGGCTCACATATAAAAAATATATAACTGATACTAAACATTTAATAGCCCAAGAGCAGCTCATTAACGCCGTTACTGCGGCTACACCTGTTCCCCGCGCCTTAGCTGAAAAGCTTTATAGTTTTCGTAGTGAGACCCGCAGCGCCACCTTACTTTCTCTTCCTGGTACAATTATTAAAAACTTGGCCAGCCCAACTGAAGAGGAGCTTGAAAATTATTATAACAAACAAAAAGGCGCCTATATGGCCCCTGAATACCGTACGTATAATTATGTTTTGTTAACACCTGAAAGTTTTGAAGATAAAGTTGTGGTTAGCGAAGACGCGCTTCGCGAAGAATTTGATTATAAACAAAGTGAATATTCAACTCCTGCCAGCCGAACCATGCAGCAAATCAGCTTGGAAACTGAAGAAGCAGCTCAGCTCTTTATTAAGCGCGTCAATTCTGGCGAAGACTTCGCCAAAGTGGCTGTCTCTATGACTGATTTTACTGAAGAAGAAAT
>CBFDBT010000065.1:0-11999 GCA_965603115.1 uncultured Alphaproteobacteria bacterium | reverse complement strand
CCAGTGCCGTTTTTTGCCTTTGCTATCCATATCGATAATTAGGACCCCGTCTTCCACTTTGGTAATGAGACGATCCGCAAAGTCTTCTTCAACTTCCACAGATACATTCTGGCTGTCGCCACCTGTCACCTTAAGTTCTACAGAACCTTTAATGCGAATTTTTGTAAACGTATCTACATCGCGCGTTTGTGTGACCGTATCTGGTTCCCAAGCCCCTTTTGCACTATTTGAATATGAATTTGCATTTGCTGACGCCATCACCGATGTCATCAGTGCAACAGTTGCAACACCAATTAGGCCTGTTTTAATTTTATTATTTTTAATCATTTAAACCTCTCCGTTTCGTCTGTTTTTATATATCCCCTATGGGGGTTCTTAGCTGAAATCTGCAATAATTTATCTTTATCCATAAAGAACTACAGGGCGAAATAGGCAATATATTTCCGATGAGCTGCCAGTATTGTGCGATAGAATGCACAATAGTTGCCTTTATTTGCTTTTTGGGACAAAATACTGAAATGAAAACTATGACCCACGAATCATCTAATAGTGAGCGCATCGCCAGCGATGGCGAGAGCGCCTCCCTCACCTATCTTCACCGTAAAGAGCTTTATCTGATCCTTAATATCTATGGTCGCATGGTAGCCGCTGGTATATGGAAAGATTATGCGATAGATACGCTCAAGGATGAAGCGGTTTTTTCCATCTTCAAACGGTCTACCGAAATGCCTGTCTACCGCATCATCAAACAACCATCCCTTGCTCACAAACAAGGCGCATGGCGCATCACCAGCATGAGTGGGCAAATTCTCAAGCGTGGTAAAGATCTTTCTACATTGCTCAAATATTTCGATAAATTATCTTTAAAAATTGTCGACTAACAATTCTGCTACAGGACTTTTTGTCACAGTGACATCAACCGTGTATTCTAATAGTATCATATGAAACTATTTCATGGAGTTTATGATGCAATCTGACGATCCACAGTGGATAAAAGCGTTTTTCCTTGGCCCAAAGTCTGAAAATGAAACATGGCTAAGAGGAGAATTGCAATCAATTTTGGGCCATTGGTTTCGCTGGAGGCAAGGCCTGTTCCCTGATGATCCCGCTGCCATATCCAATGAAGACAAAATGTCTGCGCCTTTTCTACAGCAGCGAGAAAAGCTCTCACAAAACCTCCAAAAGCTCAATGAGATGCTGCTTGATGAGGTTCCAAAATATTCTCCGCGTTATATAGGCCATATGGTCTCAGAAGTGTCCTTGCCCGCCATTCTCGGTCACATGGCAGCCTTGGTGCATAATCCCAATAACACTTCAAAAGAAGCGGCCCGCGTCACGCTTACAATTGAAAAAGAAGCGATAGCCATGCTTGCTGATATGGTTGGTTATGACCCAGACGCGGCCAAAGGCCATTTTACATCAGGCGGCACCATCGCAAATTTCGAAGCCATTTGGCGCGCACGATTTCGCATGGATCACTGGATTAGCCTATCGCTTTATCTAGCAGAAGAATTAGGTGTCCCATTTAATATAATGCACGCAGCACATATGGGCTGGGATAAATATTTTGATCTCTTGGCTAGCTATAACGTGTCAGAAGACAATACACGGCGCTATAGCCTTGTTGGCAGCAATCCTTTTGAGGCTGCCGCCCTTATATCAAAACATATTCACCAGCCTTACAAAGGCCCTGTTGTCTTAGTGCCCGGCAACAAGCATTTCTCTTGGTCCAAGGGGGTGAATATATTTGGTCTTGGTGACAGTTCCTTTTGGACAATCCCGCTAGATGACAAAGGCAAACTCGACGTAACAGAGCTAAGCCTTTTGCTCGACAAGGCGGAACTAGAAAAGCGCCCTGTCATGATGGTAGTATCGGTTACTGGCACCACCGAAGCTGGGGAAATTGACCCTGTTGATAAAGTGCAAGACATACTCGATAACTATAAGCACGAACGCAATCTTTGCATTTGGCACCATATTGATGCGGCTTATGGTGGATTTATGTGCACTATGCTGGACGGCGGTGATGAAAGTCGTCTCAAACCAGAAAATATAGCCGCCCTCAAAGCCATATCGCGGGCGCATTCTATTACCCTAGACCCTCATAAACTTGGCTATGTTCCCTACAGTTGCGGTGCTTTTCTATCGCGAGACAATGAAGCCTATTCCGTCTCTACCTTCAAAGCGCCCTACCTTGATCGCAAAGATTTAGGCGGCAGTATTTGGGCATCGACCTTAGAGGGCTCCCGTTCTGCTTCCGGCGCCACGGCTACATGGCTGACAGGTAAAACTATTGGCTTTAATCCAGAAGGATTTGGGCAAATTATCGGTGCCACCTTTAAAAGTGCGCGAACCTTTAGAGAGGCATTGGAATCAGCCCTGCCTTTTGCCCATGTCAAACCACCGGTTGATACCAACATCGTCTGTTTTTCTCTTGGCGACAAAGGCGATAGCCTGATCGAAGCCAACCGAAAAACCAATGGGGTTTTTGCGGCCTTTGTCAAAAGCCCTAATTTTTCAGTTAGTCGCACCACACTGAGTGCTGAAGAAAGCGAGAAACTTATCAAGCGGCACGTTAGCCGCTATAAAGGCACAATTGATACCGACCACTTGGTCCTTATCCGCTGCGTCTTTATGAACCCTTTTTGGTCCGTGCCCGCCATTCGCGAAAGCCTGATCCCAGAATTCATTGAAGAAGTGAAGGCCTGTTATGAAACATTATAATTTTGCAAAATTGCAAGCCTGACCCTCAAGCCATGCCGCCAACAAAATGGTGGGTGCGGCGAATGAGCAGCGGGGTGATTTTGCTATTATGCTGTTTGCAGTTAATACAGCGCAGCACAGCGCCTACTTCATCCAGATACATATTAGAATGTGTCGTCGGCATTAGCAAAACATCGTGCGGGTTTTCATACCACTGGAAACCACAATGGCTACACAGCACTTGAAAGCGGTAGCCTTCTTCGTAGTCCCTTAATTGTAAATCACATGTCATATCTCTCTCCTTATCACCAGAAATCCTCCATATCCGGCACGCGGGAATAAGCAATTTTACCTCCTGCATAACCACCGGGTGGCTGGGTCCACGGCCCCAAACTCACCAGCGTTTTTGCATAACGCGTATTGATGCGGTCCATCGCCGTGCTCAGTTTTTCCCACTTCATTCTCTCGCTGCGGTCTGGCGCAAAAAGGTCAAGTTGCAATTGGTCAAGGGGTACCAAGTTAAACATCGCCACATGCAGGCGAATAATTTTGGCACCTTGTGGAATTTCTTGCTTCATACGCTGCCAGAGCTGACCGAGAGCCGCGATGCAAGCCTGATCGTCGCTGGCATAATCCAGATGAAATTCGCCCGACCAGCTATCATCTCGCATATGCACCCACAGCCCGAACCGCCTTGCCAGCAATTTTGCCCGCCGCAAACGCCGTGCGGCTTTAATTGCCAAAAGCTTAGCGCATTGCCACGCGTGGCCAAGATCGCGCCACTCTGGTGGCAAAACCCGACCGTGACCAAACATCTGTCGCTGCGTAACGTCCGCTTCAATCTCATAGCCATGCAGCGCGTACCAAAAGCGTTCACCGTTCACGTTGCCCCACAGCGCTCTCAGATGTTTGGGCGATGCGTGCCACAAATCTTCTACGCTACCAATGCCCGCAATATTGAGCCGCGTGCGCATGCGCTTGCCAATGCCTGGCAACTCACCAAGCTCAAGGTCTAAAAGCCGACCGGGTAAATCTTCAGGCTTGAGTATTGTTACTCCATTTGGCTTATCCATATCGCTGGCAATTTTCGCGAGTTGCCGGTTGGGCGCCATACCAATAGAACACGTAATATAGGGGCCAAGTTTTTGACGCAATCGCGCCTTGATGCGCGCCGCCAGCTCTTGCGGATTTTGTTGCGCCGCCTCATCCAAGCGACACGACAGCTCGTCAATGGAGCAAATAGCATCAACGGGCAACTCTTGTTCTATCGCCAGCAAAAAAGCCCGATGCGCGCGTACATAAAGGTCTGGCGACTGAGGCACCAAAACAATATCAGGGCACACGCGCCGCGCCTCGCTTACCGGCATGACGTTTTTCACCCCCGCTTGTTTGGCTTTTCTATTGGCCGCTATTACGCAAGTATGCGTGGCGTGGGCAAAAGGTGTAACGCCGATTGGTCGACCGCGCAGAGAAGGCCGCGCCTGCTCTTCTACGCTGGCAAAAAAGCTGTCAAAATCGATATAGGCACATTTTATGGTCTGGGGTTTTTGCATCGGGGATCATACTCAACTTCACTATCAGGGGCATGACTCACCTTGTAGAACAAAAAGAGAACATTTGACAGGATAGCACGATCACTTTTTTATTATTCATTACCGTCTTTCGTTTAGGTGACTTGATTATTCAGTCCGGCAGACCTATTTATATTATAATGAACCTCAGTAGCAATTAACAACAGGATGGCATGAAACAAAGAAGGTACGCATATAGCGCCAATATACTTGCGATTATGGTTTCCATGCTCGCCATCACTAGCTGTGCCAGTCCTAAAAAAACCAGCTTTATAGAACCTGCCATCACCAAGACCGAGCTTCTATCTGGCGATGCCCTGTTTGACCTCAATGCAACAGATATGACCTTACCCGATGCTGGTGTGATGGAACTTAACCAAAAGATGCGGGATTATCTTGATCAAAATATTTCTAGAAAGGCATCAAAAGCACAAAAGTTGAACGCGCTCTTATCTTTGACCTTTTCAAAAGGCAACTTGGGCGTAACCTACGACCGCTCGCAAACATTAACCGCACAAGGAACCTTTATAAGCGGTAGGGGAAATTGCTTGGGCGTAAGTTATTTATTCTCCAGCATGGCAAGAGAAATCGGATTAACCACCTATTTTCGCAATGTGGATATCCCACCAGCATGGAGCATGGAAGAGGGCATAATTTATAGATATAGGCATGTGAATGTCGAAGTTGCCTTACCGCATTACAAAGCCATCATAGTTGATTCTGATGAGGTCAACAACGTCCCGACCTATGAGGCCAACCGCATCTCAACACAAAATGCTGTTGCACAATATTATTCAAACAAGGGGGCGGCCTATCTTCAAAAAAATGACAGGCTAAATGCCTTCCTTTATTTTAAAAAAGCTATAACCACTGACCCATCGCAGGCTGAATTATGGTCTAACCTTGGTGTCCTCTATAGTAAAGAAGAGGAACATGCCTACGCCGAAAGCGCCTATCAAACCGCCCTAAATTTACAAGATGATAACCTATCAACCCTTAATAATATGGCCTCTCTTTATGACAAAATGGAAAAATTTGACCTGAGAGATAAATATAGAGCATTGGCCGCAAGAGAAAATAATAAAAACCCCTACTTCCATTTCATTGAGGCTCAAAAGGCTTATAATACTGGGGATTACCCAGATAGCCTATTCCATACTGAGCAAGCGATAAAATATGAAGCAAACGAGCCAAAATTTTATGTTCTGCTTTCCCAGATTTACCAGAAAACCGACCAGCCCGATAAAGCTGCAGACGCAACCTTAAAAGGCAAGGAAGCCGAAAACAGAATTCAACGCGCGATCGATAATCAGGACTTCAGAATTAAATTTCGCACAAGAAAATGGCAGGTTCCTAATAGAAGAAACCGATATTGATTATAGAGTAAAGTTGAAAAACCAGCTAAAAAAGCCCAAAACCTAGGGCCCGCAATCCCCGGGGCTAACCACTTGAAACTTCCGCGTGGCGTAATTCGCGGGCATATACTGGCGCAAAAAATCCTCAACCTCCGCCATATCAATCGTAACAGATTGTGCTATTTGCTCAGCAAGCGGGTCATCAATAAAATGTGCATTCATCTTTGCTACCAGCGCTTTATAATTACTCATGAGGTCCTCACTGCTGGCAAGGGTGTGTTTTGCTGCCCCCACCAACAACATATGTTCTCCAGTGCCTCCAGTGGAAATAGGCATCATCCCGCTCCAGCGGCTGCCAGACTTTATCGTAGTTGATGCACAGTGTTCGCTTGCCTGCATACAGTTGAAGAAAGTAATCCGCCAATCTTGTGAGCTATTATCCGCAGCCAAAGCCTTGCCTTGAGCTGGTATATACATTCGAAACGGATAATACTGCTCCTCTAGAGACTTGGTGCCGAGGCGACTATAATAGATCAGATACTCTCCCATATGTAGTGTGTTGCCATTACACATGGGCTTAGCCATCTCGTCTTCTTGTGAATAGAGCCTGCCAAACCCTTCAAACGTCACAGACACAGCATCCCCCTCACCCAATCTGGCCAAAGCCATTTCTGGAGATAGTAGAAAAACAAATGTCAGTAACAGTATCCCTCGAGTGATCCGTAGTTCCATGTAGCTATGTCCTTTACATCTTTTGCTAATACCCGTTGATAGCAAAAGAATACTGAGAAAACCGCAGTAATTATGACTTACTCAAGTTCGCCTTTGGTGGCTTCAAGCATTTTCTTTTCATAAAAAGCTGGAAATAAAAACGAAAGAAACCACGACAGCTTTGCGACACGACCTATGATCAAAAGACGCTTACGCTTGAGCGCTGCCCGCAATATTTTATCTGCCACATAGTCTGGCGTCATAGGGTTGCCTAGGTTTTCTTTAGCTGACCCGGGTCGCGCCAAGCCATCAGATGGTACATCACCAGAAGTGGATTCTGGTGTCTGCGTTGCGATAAAGGAAGGGCAAACCATCAAAATACCTACACCGTCACCAGCCACTTCACCGCGCAAACTCTCAAAAAATCCTCGCAGGGCATGCTTGCTAGCCGCGTAAGCCGTGCGCGCATAAAGGGGGGCAAAACCGGCCACGCTTGACATAGCTACAATGGTGCCTGCCGACTTTTTAAGCATGGGTAAAATAGCGTGGGTTAGTCGCACCGCACCAATAAAATTAATACCCATAACCTTTTCAGTTACCGCTGGATCACTTTCTTCAAATCGGCCGATGTGTGTCACACCAGCATTATGGATAAGCAAATCCACACGACCAAAATTAGCCGCCACTCGGCGCGACAATTCTGCAATATCTTCGGCGTCAGTAATATCGCCGGCAAATACAATGTGCTCACAGTTTTTTGATTGCAAATTACGCTCTAATAGATCAAGTGCAGCGGCATCGCGGTCAAAGGCGACAATCTTGGCACCGGCACCGGCCAAGCTCATGCAAAAGGCTCTTCCTAATCCACCACTTGCTCCTGTTACCAAGGCAACTTTGTTTTTATATCCATCCATTGATCATTTCCTCCCTAGTCTCAAGAATTTCTATAAGCCCGCACAGCTTGCAATTTGAAAGCGCCTGCAATGCCAACCGCAATGATGAACATGGCGCAGATTTGCAGGGCCGTTGTAACCCCTAAATACTCAGACATTGCCCCTGCCATCAGCCCTGAAAAAGCAGGGACCACTTGGCTTGTAATCGTATAAATCGAAAGTATTCGCCCACGAATTTTATTGGGCGCGTGGTGCTGTAAGCCTGCAACAATAAGGCTAACACCAAAACCACCAGCCATGCCAGCGACCATTAATGCGCTGCCGGCTTGCATGATGGTATTTGATTGTGATATCGCCAAAATGGCCAGCGCCCCGAGGTTAATGCAAAGCAGGATCATCACACCAAAGGGCAACCGCTTTGAAAAGAGCATACATAATATGCCGCCTAGAATAAGCGATACCGCAAGCACGCCAAGAAACAAGCCACGGTCTATTTCGCCATAGCCCAACACGCTCGTGGCAAAGCGTGGTAATAACACCTGCATTGGCCCCATCAGCATGTAAATCAACATACTACAAATTAAAAGCTGCCACAAAAGAGGCGTCGCCATAGCCGCAACAATCCCCTCTTTGGCTTGCCCTAAAACCGATAGGACTTTGTCTGTTGTTGCACGCGTTTTGACCCGCAAGAGCAACAGCGTCGCCACAAAAAACAAACTGGATATAGTGATAAAAACACCGTCCCAACCATATTGCGTTTTACAGAGCGCCAGTAATATAGGAGCAATGCCAAACCCTATCATAATCAGTAAATTAAAAATGACGCTGGCTTGATGTAGCGCGTGCGCTGGTACTATTTGTGCTAAAGCTGCCAAACGACTGGGAGCTAAAAAAGACCAACCAACTCCAACCAAAAATGTCGCTGATATATAGAGGGTTATCTGGAGAAATCTGTCATCCCCGAAGCTATGCAATGCCACAAAAATTCCGCCAGCCACTACAAACACCATCTGCGAGGCAATAACTATTCTCGACGGAGGCAAACGATCGCTGTAGACCCCTGCAATCCATCCCAAGATAATAGGCGGGCCGAAACACAGCCCAAAGCCAATACCCGCAAGTAGGTCAGAGCCAAAAATCTCCTGTGCATACATAATGGCAGTATAATTCATAATATGGCCGCCAATAAAAGCGAGAAAACAAGATAAGAAATATACAAAAATAGTTAGCCGCAATGATTTATCCTTCTTGGGAAAGGCGTTTTTGTTTTTTCATCCATAGTTGACTGCCGCCTGCTACGATAAAACCCGCTATCAAGTGCCATGTTCCCCAAAGCGCTGCGATTAAGAGCATGTCCGCGTCTCCAGCAAACTGGCTATATATTAACGTTATCGCAAGAGAGCTGTTTTGAATGCCAACTTCAATGCTCACTGCGCGCGTATCTGGCCCGTCCAATTTACCAATGCGCGCAGCCATAAACCCGAGAAAAAAAGCCATGGCATTATGAAGAAGCACTATGGTGAACATCACTTTAAAATTGACCATAAATTCGTCAAGATTTTGCACGACTGCAACCACCACAAACGTCATCAAAATTATAAATGAAGTCGGCTTTAGCAATTTGTGGGCAAGGGCTGAGAGAGACGGCATATAATGGCGTACTATTTGACCTAGCAGCAATGGTATTGCCAACACAAATATCAGCATCAGGAATATACCACTAGCATCCACTTCAACGGCTTGCAGAAAAGCCGCTGTCTCTGGATTCAGAGATGCCCAAAAACCAAAGTTTAGCGGCATCAACACAATTGCGAGCAAGCTTGATACTGCTGTCATACTTAGTGAAAGCGCTACATTGCCGCGCGCCAACAATGTAATGAAGTTAGACATCGCACCGCCTGGGCACGAAGCAACAAGCAACATACTCAGCTCAATAGCAGGCTTGAGGTCGACAATTAAAGTGATGAGAAATGTTACCGCCGGCAACAATAAAAATTGTGCAACCAAGCCCGCCGCTGGCGCTTTTGGCTTTTCAATAACCCGCATAAAATCCCGCACCTGAATATCCAGCGACAGACCAAATATCATTGTTGCCAGAATAAAGCTCAGGATGAGCATTTGCGTGTCTTGATACGAGGCTGCACTGGCTTCCATTATTTGGCCATATCCTGCATTGTTTTTCCCGCCCTGTCATTGGGGACAATTTGGATCACCGTAGGCTGACCATCCTCAATATGCCACGCAGGAAAACTCCCGTTTGAAGTATAGATTGAGCCATCATTGGCTATTACCACATCGCGGGTAAAGGTGCGCATGCGCGGCATGGGGAAAACTGCCCACTCCTTGCTTGCCACGTCATAGCGCATCATGGTGTCTGAAGCTGTTCCATTAACCCATACTTGGTTGCGCTCACGGTCAACCGCCAGCGAATAAGGTGTCTCACTGCCAAGTGGCTCGGTTGGCAAATCATAGAGTGTAAAGTCTTCTGTAACAGGATCAAACTTGGCGAGACGACCACTTGCAAAAACTGTGACCCATACTTTGCCCTCTGCGTCTGTGCGCAAACGACGTGGCCCGATAAAGGGCGTTTTATACATAGTTATCTTACCAGTATCGGGTTCTATATGGCCTATTTCATTGGCGTGAAGTCGTGTGAACCAAACGCTATCATCAGGCGCGATGTCAATGCCGTACGGCAGCGGCAACCCCTGCGAGGTTTCATCAACTGCCATATCATGAGTGTCCATACCCATATTAGCGAGTTTCATAATGAGAGGCAGGGCTGCTATCGTCATTTTTTCCTTAAAGCTACGCGTTGGTAGATCATAAAATGTAAATTTATTGCTTTTACGATCGAATACAGCCACCTGATTAGAGACAGCCATCGTGAACCAAACACGGTCTTTACTGTCCACACGAATAGTATGAGGATAAAAACCTTCCGGCAGATCATAGAGCGTAAAAACACCGCTCTCGGGTGCAAACTCTACCAAGCGGCTGCTATCAGATCCTGTAAGAAATAGATGCCCATCTATTGGGGATTCATCGAGAGAGTGCAGCCCAACATAAGCACCAACACCAGGGTAATTCTTAAGTCGCCCGCCTGTATTCCCTCCAAGCATATCTCCCTCTTGGCGTGGTATTTTATGCGTCTCAGTTTTGCCTGTTATTGGGTCTAGCACTATCAAATTGTCTTGTAGATTGTCCCCAACATAAATAAGTCCTGTGGAGGCAAGAAATACATCATGCAACTGCGACGAGCCATCCCCTAGTTTCCATTCTGTGATTTTGGCACCAACCACCTCTTCTCCCCAAGGACGCGTTGTAGGAATAGCTGAAGGGTTATCACCAAGGCGCTTATGCTCACGGCGAATTAATTCTGGTAGCGGTTTTTGCAAGGATGTCTTCAGCCTAGAGCCGTAGCGCAGCATACGGTCTATTATTTTCTCCCATTCTTCCTCGGTACGATCCAGACGAATAATCGGTGAGCCCTGCTGGTGACAAAAAGCACATTGCAACGTAAAATGTTCTTTATCTTTTGCATTACCAAAATCTAAAGCAGCAAGCCACGCGTTGGCGGGAACTTTTTCAGCTAATTCGGTTAAATCCGTTATTTTTTCTATAGTAATATTTATAGTATTTTGATTAACCCCTACATCCACTTCACTATCATAATAACCCGGTCTGCGCGCTCGCAAATAAACGCCCCCAACCGCAGGCACTTCAACTGTAACGCGGCCAAAGTCATCAGTAAAAACTGTGTGCTCCGGTAAAGATACACCATCCATTGCATCATTGCTTATGAGCGTGATCATGGTACGCGGCATTGCACTGCCTTGACTATCAGACACGATAATCGATATGTCAGAGTCTGATATAGCAAGCGCAGAAAAAGTTGGAACAATCAAGATGGCCCCTATGACAATTATCATATTCACAAAATATTTCATCGCTTCTTCACCTCAAATTCCCAAGCAACCGTTTTAAGCTCTTGGCGTTTCACTATGAATGTTTCACTGCCTAATTCTGCTTGCGTTTGGTCATTAAACAGAAAAACCGTAGCATCAACTTCTGTTAGGTCTGATCCACAACTCAATATATAATCAACACTTACACGGTAGCGTCCGACCCTAGCTACAGGTATAAAGGCTGTTTCATGGTAGGGATTGCTAGATGAACCAATAGTTTTGCAATCACTTTCTTCTCGCATCATATACCCCGCGCGCGCCTTACGATTACCAAAATAAATAGTTTCGCCCGCTGGCCCTGTTAAAAACAAGTCAAGATCAACCCGTGAATTCCATTGTATCGTAACAAGTAATTTATCAGCCTCAGTTGGTGAATTTTCAACAGCTTGAAAAGCTGACAACAACAAGCTGGCAAACAATCCCGTTGCTAGTTTGATGGTTTTTTTATGAAAAAACATCATGCGAGTTTTCCTTGCTGTTTTACGTCTAGAAAATAGTCAAAAACTTCCCGTGTAGTTTTTTGCGGCGTGTAACCAAATTCCTCTTTTAAAGCTGTATTATCCAGTACTGGTCTATATTGCAAAAATTTAACATGTTCCGCTCCAAGTTTGCCAAGCCCTATAAATCGCGTGAAATTTAACAATCCACCGAGCAACCAAGCAGGAACTGTTATTCGTGGTTTATGTAAAATTTCGGCAATTTCAGCAGAGTTTAAGGCGCCATCTCCTGCCAGATTATAAATACCCTCACTCTTGTCCCTTATGCCCTTTTCAATAATAGAGATAACATCACCATCCC
>CBFDBT010000064.1:0-12049 GCA_965603115.1 uncultured Alphaproteobacteria bacterium | reverse complement strand
CATGATTTCCACATTGGATATCAACACCAAATGATCGAAGAAGACCTAAATCGCCACTCCAATGGTTGGGGTTTGATCTCTCTGCTAGGCGGGACTGGTTTTTATAGGAATGGCACTACTCCTAATCCTGCTTATTTCCTTGCTATAGCTAATCAGATGAATTTATCAGGGATTGGAGCTGGTGTTAGCCCTAACATTAACTCAGCTTCAAAACTGCAAAGTTTTGAGATTAATGATAAAATTCAAACAGGGGACTGGACCTTTAATATTGGTCTGCTTATCAGTAATGATACTCTTTATGGTCAGGGTCTGAAAAATGACGATAGTGCACTTTCTGGTTTTGTAGAGTCTCTGGGAACACGTTATACAATGTATCAAACTAGCTGGGGGGATATGATTCAGCCACGCTTTGGCGTGACATGGGATTATTCAGACACCAGTAAAGTTTATGCAAACTTTGCCCGCTATATGCCCGCAGCATCATCGCTTGCACGCGCTGCCTCTTGGGCGCGCAATTCTAGTAGGGACGTGTATGTGTATTTTGATGAAGCTGGTGAATATACTGACCATGAAAATGTGAGTTCATCCTCTGGTAAAATGTTCCAAGAAGATATGGACCCACGCAAGATCGACGAGTTCCTCGTTGGTTGGGAAAGTCAAACTTCTAGCGAGTTAACTCTTCGCGGTCATGTGCGTCACCGTAAAGGCAGTAATTTCTGGGAAGATACATGGAACGGATCTCGTGTATGGTATGATACACCAGCAGGTATTCCTAAAGACCTCTACATTGAAAACCTTGATGCCATTCGTGATCAAATCGGTAGTGGATCTTCTTATGTTATTGCGCAGCTTGATAATGCTTATACCAAATATTGGGAAATTAGTATGGAAGCGGAATATACCACAGATAAGTTATACGTGAATGCTTCTTATACATGGAGCCGCTATACTGGTAACTTTGACCAAGACAATACAACAACCAATAACGACGCTAACTCCTTTATTGGGTCTTCTTGGTTAGCGGATGGCCGTGGGCGTCAACTTTGGGATAATAAAGATGGCATTCTCAGCGGCGACCGCACCCATGTCTTGAAAATATATGGTTACTATAAGTTTGATTGGAATGCACAGGTTGGTGCCTATGTAGCCGCTCAGTCGGGTCAACCATGGGAAGTTTGGGATGCGACTGAATATGGTTATTCTTCTACAACTAGAAATGACATTATCAGATTTGCTGAGCCAGCGGGTTCTCGCAGATCAGATGGCCATGTACAAGTTGACCTGAATTATACTCAGAACTTTGAGATTTTTGAAGGACACAATATCCAGCTTCGCGCTGATCTATTTAATGTGTTCAACTCTCAAACCGGCTATAATATCGACCCTAGAACAGCTAGTACTGAGTTTGGCGATGCGAGAAATTTTTACAAGCCACGTCGCGTTCAGCTCTCTGCAAGGTATGCATTCTGATCCTAACCATAACCATTGAGTTAAATGATAAAAACGCTCGGTCCCTAAGGGGGTCGGGCGTTTTACTTTGCAGGATTAAAGATAGAATATTGACTAAGGCTTTTTGCGGGCGAGCAAGAGTGCACCGTCTAACGCATCACCTTCTGGCTCGGTTATTTCCTGTCGAATATCTGAGGGTAACCAGGGTTTAATATGCTCTGATAGCCCCCCCATTAGGGAGCAACGCGGTACGCCTTGTTCATAAAGCCCGCGCACCATCGCTTCAATATGAGTAGCCGCCCTTTGCATAATAACTCGAGCATTCACATCACCCGCTTCTGCCGCTTTAACAACTAAAGGCGCTAAAGCTGCATAATCCGTAGCAGAAGCTTTATCCATCCATTCAACTATGGCTTTGGTTTGATGGTTGTAGTTTTTGTAAACATCATCTGTCATTGGAGAATGTGGCTGACGCCCGTCTGACGCCCTGAGTGTCATACGTATGGCTTGTAATCCTATATAGGCTCCGCTTCCCTCATCTGAAGCGGGGAAGCCATAGCCTCCGATAATTATATCCTTATCAGATACGTGACCCACAGCAATGCTGCCTGTTCCAATGATGACTATGCCACCGTCTTTTCCTGAATGCGCACCTATGTTGGCGATAAAGCCGTCACCACAAACGGTTGTGGATTTAAAGGGGAAAGGCTGTGCTAACAGAGCATCTTTAGCGCCCTTTCGGCCTAAGCCAGCAATCCCTATCACTGCATGAATATTTGCTACTTTTTGTATGTTTAGTTTAGCTTCGGTAATGGCTTGCATATATGACTGCTCAAGCACTTTGAACGTCTCGGATATACCTATGCGAACATTGGAGGGGCCTGATAGTCCTTGGCCTAATATAGTTCCAGATTTATCAGTTAACCGTGCTCTACATTTGGAGCCACCAGCATCAATACCTAAGTAATACATTTGCTTTATCCTAATATAAAACCACCAGTCTTAATGAAGCTGAACACTTTCTAGGTTCATGATAAACTCATATCTATCACCGCGATAAGCTGACCTTGTGAGTTCAACGGGGGTGCCATCCTCAAGATAAGATCGTCTCTCTATTCGCAAGATTTCGCTATTTTCATCTATGGAAAGAAGGCCGGCTTCTGTTGGGTTTGCTAGGGATGCTCTAACTTTTTGCGTACCCTTAACAGGCTTGTGGCCTTTCGTGTCTAACGCTTGATATAAAGATTCAGATATTTCCGAGATATCAGGCAGTAATTTTGCTGGAACTACCGCATGCTCAATGGCTAAAGGTTGATCGTCGGACAAGCGAACACGCCCTAGTCGGACAACCTGGTCTGAAAGTTGAATTTTAAGAATCTCAGCCTCTTCAGCTGTTGGCACACCGTAAGATTTCATAATCCAGATAGCTTGAGGTTTATGGCCGTGTTCGCGGGCAGTATTTGTAAAGCCACTAAGGCTGGAGCCTAGGTGTGTTACAGGCGGCAGAACAAAAGTGCCAGCCCCGTGTTTGCGTATGACAACCTTGTCCTCAACAAGTTTATCAAGTGCTTTACGGATTGTTACACGAGAAGTACCGGTCATTTCACAAAGATCACGCTCAGGAGGCAGGGCTTCTCCGGCTAGCACATAGCCTTGAGAAATATACGTATGAATATTTTTAGCAATTTGCATGTAAAGTGGTGTTGTCGTGTCCTTATCAGGACTGAATTTTTCCAGCGTCATACTTTATTTCCCGTTTATTATTTTCAAAGCTTCACGTAGGTTCCCATTTGTTTGCATTATAACCGCTTCGCTATTTGCAAGATTTTTTCCAAGGCTAATGAGAACTGCAACTTTGATATTACGGTTAGCTTCAATTAATGCAGCGGTGGCGATGTCTTTAGAACAGTTGGTGATATCACAGATCATGTTAATGGCGCGTATTTCTAGCTTTTTGTTAGAAACAACCATGTCGACCATGTAGCCTTTATAAATGCGGCCTAACCGCATCATGATAGCAGTTGAAAGCATATTTAAAATAGCCTTTTGAGTGGTTCCGGCTTTCATACGTGTTGACCCTGCGATTAATTCGCTGCCTGTTTCTACCAAAATGCCGTGGGTCGCTTGTTGTATAATGGGTGTGTCTGAATTATTAACGATTCCGATCGTAATGGCACCGCGTGCGTTAGCTTCGGTAACGCCACCTAAAGTGAAGGGCGTTTTTCCGCTTGCAGCCACACCAAAAATTACATCATTTTTACCAACACCAGCCTTTTGAATTTCAGCGACACCATCATCGTAAATATCTTCAGCACCCTCTGAACTTTTGGTCAGGGCCGAGATGCCTCCCGCGATACAAAAAACCATCCTCTCTTGCGGCCATCCGAATGTGGGACCCAGCTCAGCACCATCCTGCACGGCTAGCCTGCCAGATGTTCCAGCGCCCAGGTAAATTAAGCGACCGTTGTCGCCTAACCTATTGGCGGCATCATCAGCCGCAACGGCTATATCATCGACGGCGGCCTTTATGGCAGTCATTGCCAGGAGCTGGCCTTCATACATGGCTTCAATCACATTTTTAGTCGACCATTGGTCAAAATCAACAAACCTCTGGTTTACATCTTCTGTCATTTGCTAGCCCTATTTTAAGGATAAAAAACGTAATGAACTGTTTAATTGGTATTTAAAAATTCATTAAATGAGAATACATCAAATACCATTATTGATACCATTTCACAAGTTATTAATATCGGCAACATTAAGTAGTGTTTTACTTTTTGAGAGATGTTTGAACAACTAATCCTTCAGTAGGGCTTCAGATATTGCAATACCAATTATAATTGGTATACATGATGGGCTGCTTTGATATGTTCACGCTCTTTTAAATGGGAGGGATATATTCATGATTTCTGGCTTAAGGACACTAAAATGGTTGAAGGCTTTACACAATTAGATTGGATAGTTGTTGGGGGATATATTGCCTTACTGTTCGCTATGGGCTGGTTTTTTTCAATTAACAAACCAAAAACCTCCAAAGATTATTTTCTAGGCAGCCAAAAAATGCCCTATTGGGTGGTTGCTGTGTCGGTGCTGGCAACAACACAGTCGGCCGCAACTTTTCTTGGTGGCCCTGATCAAGGGTATCGTGGGGATTATACGTATATATCCACATATATAGGGTCTTTAATAGCGGCTATCTTTGTTGCGAGAATATTAATTCCTAAATTTTATAATTATAACTCCACCACAGTTTATGAAATTTTGGCAGTTAGGTATAATGCCAATACGATGAGAGCTGCGGGCGGCATGTATCTGGTTGGTCGATTATTCGCGAGTGGTTCTAGACTTTACTTAGCCGCTATTGCAGTCTCCATGATATTATATTCTAATATTGATGCTGATAGTATTATTGCCGCAGCATTTATAATGATGGCTTTGGGGTTTCTGGTTACTTTTTTAGGGGGAATACAGTCTGTTGTCTGGAGTGATTTGGTTCAGTTCATTTTGTATTTTCTGTCTGCTCTCGCTGTTTTATATTTTTTGTGGTCCCATATTCCGGCAAATGCTGAAGACATTGTATCGGGCCTGCAAAATGCTCCACAAGGCGTAAACAAACTACAGTTTTTAAATTTTGACCTAAATTTTTCTGACCCCTTCACTCTTTTGTCTATCCTCATTGGCTTCACATTATTATCCATTGGCAGTTTCGGGCTAGACCAGGATATTACGCAACGCGTTCTGACCTGCAAGAATGAAAAAGAGGGCGGGCGGGCGCTGATTATATCCGTAATTGTTGCCGTTCCTGTGGTTTGGTTGTTTGTGTCTATTGGTCAACTGTTACATATTTTTTATGAATGTCCAGAGCTTATGGGTGCCGGCATTGCTGATGCAGCAAGTCAGGAGTTTGCGGGAGAAAAAGTTACCATCTTCATGTATTATATTCTCAATGAGCTCCCCACCGGCTTAAAGGGATTGGTGACGGTCGGCGTTGTTGCGGCAGCAGTATCCACTATAAATTCTGGTTTAAATTCCATGTCGTCTGTAATTGTTCAGGATTTTTATAAGCCATGGCGTGAAAAACGCGCACAAACTTCTGACAAACATTATGTTTTTGCCGGACAAGCCAGTATGGCGCTTGTTGGAATTGCTTTGTTTTTGATGGCTGTTCTGTGCTTTTATTGGCAAAAATATACCAATATGCCCTTATTACAGTTTGCTTTATCTGTAATGGTTTTTGCTTATTCTGGTTTATTGGGTGTCTATTTTACCGTGATATTCACAAAACGAGGATCACCCACATCGGTTATGATGGCGCTCGCTGTTGGTTTCATTATAACCTTACTGCAACAAAGCTATATTGTTGATGTTCTGGGGCTCCCTCAAAGCTGGAAGGCGCTAGCATTCACTTGGCAGCTTTGTATTGGCACAGCCTTTTCGTTTTTGGTTTGTCTTTGGGGCAATGATAAGGCCGCTGAGGAGCAACAAATTTAAAAGCTTCCTCCGTTTAATATTTCTTGCACTACCCCAATAGGGATAGAATTTTACCGACAAGAAGGCCGCCACCTGTGCCGATAATATAGCCCAACATAGCCATTAAAACTCCTATAGGGATTAAGGCTCTGGAGTAAGCTGCTGCTAATATTGGCGCTGAAGCCACACCACCAATATTAGCAAGAGAGGCAATCCCGCATGTGAAGAGATCAAGCTTAAAAATACGCGCCACTATGATCATTATGACAGCATGCACTAGTAGAATAACCATGCCAGCTATTACATATAAAGGCGCTTGACCAAGCTCTGCAAAGTTAGCGCGAGAGGCGATAAGGGCAATGATAGTATAGAGCATAACATTTGAAATTTCACTCGAGCCTGACATGGTGCCAAGGGGAGTTAAGGCACACAGCACGCCTATAATAGTAACGATTAGAACTGTCCAAGTTGTTGCTGTGAAAAAGGCGGAGGTTGGCAAAATTCCAGACCCCCAAAGCGCCAGTGATGCAACACTAAAGGCTATGCCTAATAAAAAGATCATATCGGTAAATTCAGCTGGCTTTTCAGTTAAAGCCTGCTCTGAGTCTAGCTCTTTACCTATTTTGTCTAATAGGCTGGTATCTGATTTCGTCCACTTGTTGAATATTTTTGCAAACGGAACCAAAGCTAACAGCAACATCACCCAAAGCGCATAATCGATGGAATCTATTAACAGCGTGTAGCCCATATCTGATTCAGAAACATTGAGTGAGCCTTGAATGGCCAGCATATTACCCGTTCCACCCATCCAGCTGCCGCTAAGCGCTGCAAAAGGCTTCCATGCGTCCGGCGCCATCCAGTGGTTAAAAATGGCAAAAGATACAACAAAACCAATGCCAATACTGACGGAGGCAGCAAAGAAGCCAAGTAACATTTTACCGCCGAGTTTGCTGATTTTCCTAAGGTCACTTTTCAATAGCATAAGGAAAATCATCGTAGGTAGTAAGGCGCGCTTCAAACCTGAGTAAACATTTGTAATCTCTTCATTGCGTTCCCAAACGCCAAAGGTAGAAAGCAGCATCACCACTAAGTAAAGCAATACTGCGGCTGGAGCATAGGTAAAGAGTAAGCTTTGGCTATAGCGGCGCTCAAGAAAGCTTAAACTTCCCGCAATAAAAACCAAAACCGAGACATAAGCAAAGGCTGATGAGACCATAAGCGGTAATTTCCCTATAATTTATATTAAACCTATAATGCGACCTTTAGCTTGCTCAAGTATAGCCTGTTATTAAGCGACGCCACTTTCTAGCATTGTGATTGAACCCTCGCCGGCGTTCAGTTTAACCATACAGCCAAGCGGCATTGTACGTTTATCCTTAATGTGGCCAAACATTGCCCCTGTGAAAGCTGGTTTGCCGGCGCGTTTGCAATGTTGTTCTAAAATATCCATCAGGCTGAAATTACCCAAACCATTGCCTTTTTTAATATCTGTAAATCCACCGAATACAATACCGGCACAGTCATTAAGGTGTCCGCCCAGCGCCAATTGTGTGAGCATACGATCAACTCTGTAAATATTTTCACCAATATCTTCAAGCATGAGGATATGGCCTTTGATGCCGGGGAAATACGGAGTACCTTGTATAGCCGTTAACACCGTTAGGTTTCCGCCAACCAGACGCCCTTGAGCTTCACCGGGCACTATCATTTGTGTTCTATTTTTGCGCGCTACTAAAAAGCCATTTGTTTCCAATGGGTTTTCCATAAGCTGGGCTTTGCCCTCAAAAAGTATCTCTTGCGCATTTAGCGCACTAAATTCGCTCCAAGGACTGCCGCCATTGGGTCCATGATATGTCATTAGCCCTGTTTTTTTATAAATTGCACAGTGCAAGGCAGTTACATCGCTGTAGCCCAGTAAAATTTTTGGGTTTTTAGCTATCATTTCATAATCAAGATACGGCAGTGTACGGGCAGCGCCCCACCCACCCTTAAGGGCGATAACAGCTTTTACCTCTTCATCTGCAAAGGCTTGGTTTACATCTGCAGCGCGCACTTCATCTTCAGCCGGGAAATAGCCGTGCCGCTCCATTACGTGCTTTGCGACCTTTACCTTAAGGCCGAGTGCTTCAAGGGATTCTTTTGCCAGTTGCAGCCGAAGCTTGTTATATTCTACGGTTGAAGCCGCTATTAGCATCACTGTATCGCCTTTATTAAGCCTTTCAGGCTTAATGGGTGATTTTATTGGTGTGGTGGCTTCAGATGAGCCGCTTATTGCCATAGCAGCGCTTGCAGCGATGCCTGCGCTTAAAAACCCCCGTCGATCTATAGTTGTCATAAAATCCCTCCATCAATCCCTTTTTTATTATGATTAACTTGCCAATATCTCGGCGAACATTCAAGTGTATTGATCGTAATTGGAGCATTAAACACAGCAGATTTCGAATTAGGCTTGAAAATGTGAAAATACTTGAGCATTTTTTTGTGTATATGCTTGAATTTACAATATTTTATTAAATAATGCTATATACAATTCCATATCTCCCTATACTATTATTGTTATAGAAATGACGCTGGTTTTCTATAATTGGCGTAATCGTCACACATCAAACTTGTAGGATATTAATAAATCGATATTGGGGTCAAAAAACAATGTCTTTACGAGCCACATCAACTTTAATGTACAAGGAAGCCATGGAAGCTCCTGATGCTGTTGCAAACCAATTTGCAGCCAACGCAGATAAGATAAAAACACTTGTAAAAACCTTAAAGACATTAGCGCCTCGAGCTATAGTGACTTGTGCCCGCGGCAGCTCTGATCATGCTGCATCCTACGCTAAATATTTATTTGAAACACAGCTTGGAATTTTGACCAGCTCAGCAGCCCTATCAGTAAACTCGGTCTATGGGGTTCCCTTAAAGCTGGAGAAGACGTTATTTGTTGTTATTTCACAGTCTGGTGCAAGCCCGGATCTGATAGCGACAACCGAGGCAGCAAAAAGCACGGGGGCACTTGTGGTTGCCTTGGTAAATGAGGAAAGCAGTCCTCTTGCGCGATTGGCTGATCATTTTATACCCTTGCATGCAGGGCCTGAAAAATCTGTTGCAGCAACAAAAAGCTTTATTGCTACTCTTTCTGCCATCCTTCATTTAACGGCCACTTGGTCTGGTAAAAAAGAGCTTTTGTCTGCAATGGATGTGCTGCCGAAGCAGTTAAAGTCTGCCGTTAAGCTTGATTGGTCTCCAGCGGTTGCGGCACTTACAGAGGCAAACAATTCTTTTGTAATTGGTCGAGGACTAGGCTTTGGTGTCGCACAGGAAGCGGCTTTAAAGTTTAAAGAAACATCAGGGCAACATGCTGAAGCTTATAGTGCAGCCGAGGTCAAGCATGGACCAATGGCAATTGTTGATCGAGGGTTTCCCGTTTTGATTTTTACTCAAGATGACGGCACGCGCAAAAGTGTTGAAAATGTAATTGAAGCCTTCCTGCATAGGGGAGCAAAAGTTATTGTTGCTGGCAAGCCCTATGATGGGGCTATTAATCTCCCTGATGTACAAGGGGTTAGCCCGGTGACAAGTCCCATCTTGAAAATTCAGTCTTTTTATCTCATGGTAAACGCTCTTTCTATCCAGCGTGGTTATAATCCCGATACACCACCTCATCTTAATAAAGTTACTAAGACTACCTAGGGTCAGGATATAATATGAAACAGCTCTTGAAAAATGCAGATATTATAACCCCAAAAGGGATACTTAACGGCCATAGCTTGTTGATAGAAAAAGGATATATTGCTGCCATTGCACCAGAACTGACGGATGATAATGCTGTAGCAATTGATTTTGACGGTGATGTCTTGTCGCCAGGCTTTATAGATATTCAAGTTAATGGTGGCGGCGGTGTATTTTTTAATGATGACCCATGTGTAGCGACAATAAAAACCATAGGACAAGCCCACCAAAAATACGGAACTACAGGGTTTTTGCCCACATTTATTAGTGATGACCTATCCAAAATGGCAAAAGCGATTAAGGCTGTTCAAACCGCCATTGATGAAAAAACGCCGGGGGTGATGGGAATACATCTTGAGGGCCCCTTTTTAAATCCGATAAAAAAAGGTGTTCATGATGCTGCCAAATTTAAAAAAATTGATACAAATGCTCTCGAGCTTTTAACGTCTCTGACAAATGGCATCACGCTAGTAACGCTTGCACCAGAGCAAACAGAGCCTGAGGTTATTACCAATTTAGCATCAAAAGGGGTCATCGTATCAGCGGGTCATACCAATGCTACATATGAGGAAACGCAAAGCGCACTTGCGGCAGGCATGACGGGCTTTACCCATCTTTATAACGCCATGACAGGGCTTAACAGTCGCGCTCCCGGTGTTGTGGGCGCAGCGCTGTCTCACTCTGATAGTTTTGCCGGAATTATTGTCGATGGCTTTCATGTTCATCCGGCAAGTGTAAAAGCCGCGATCAATGCCAAAGGATACGGCCATATGATGTTGGTAACAGATGCCATGTCCTGTGTAGGTGTAGGTGTGGGTGAAAAATCCTTCAAAATTGCAGGCGTAGATATCACAGTGAAAAATGGCAGATGCACCACCCCAGACGGTACGCTGGCTGGCTCTGACCTGGATATGATTTCCGCTGTTAATAATACAGTGGATTGGCTGGATATTCCCTTGGGTAAGGCCATAGAAATGGCAAGCTTGTCCCCAGCTGATTTTTTGGGCCTATCGCAAAGCTATGGTTCAATAGAGATAGGAAAAAGGGCAAGCCTTATTAGGATAGGCAGAGATAAATCAGTTTCAGCAAGTTGGATTGACGGCGAAAAAGTGAATTTTTAATCATCAAAATGGGGGATATTATGCAAGCAACTACAGATATTAAAAAAGAGCAACATAACACATTCTTGCCGATGATGATTATAGGCCTGCTGTTTTTTATTTTTGGCTTTGTCACATGGTTAAATGGCTCTTTAATCCCTTTCCTAAAGATCATATGTAATTTGAATGATTTTCAGGCTTTATTTGTCACATTTGCTTTTTATATTTCTTATACAGTGATGGCCCTACCCATGGCTAAAGTATTAACAATTACCGGCTACAGAAATGGTATGTCGTTGGGGCTTGCCATTATGGTTGTTGGAACTTTGATGTTTATTCCAGCAGCCCTTACTGCCAATTATCTCTATTTTCTGTTGGGGCTTTTTGTACTGGGAACTGGGTTAACAATTTTGCAAACTGCTTCCAACCCTTACGTGGTTCTTCTTGGCCCAAAAGAAAGTGCTGCGATGCGAATTTCCATAATGGGAATTATCAATAAATTGGCAGGGGTGATAGTGCCAATCGTTTTTACAGCCGTAATTTTATCAGACCTTGGGGACACATCACAAGAAGCTCTATCAGCACTAACCGACAGCGAAATACAGGCCCTATCGGAGCGCTTGATCGTACCATACCTTTATATGGCGGCAGCGCTCATCTTTCTGATAGGCCTTATTCGATTTTCTCATTTGCCCCCTATTGAGCCTGAAGCAGAAGAGGTGAGCGATAACCCTAAGTCGGGCATTATACAATTCCCTCAAATAATTCTGGGAGCTATCGCCTTGTTTGCCTATGTGGGACTAGAGGTCATAGCCGGGGATACAATCGGACTATTTGGGGCAAAGATTGGCGTTGCGCATTTTGCGACCCTAACCTCCTATACAATGGTTTGCATGATCATCGGCTATTTAATAGGAGTTACATGTATTCCAAAGTATATCAGTCAGCAGCAAGCCTTAATGGGCTCTGCTATTGCTGGATGTCTATGTATCATAGCGATTGTTGCATCTTCACAAAACTCCAGCTTAGTGGCAGAAATATTATGGGGCTGGTCCTCTATCCCAACAGTGCCAGATCCGGTTATATTTGTTGCTCTGATGGGGACGGCCCATGCGCTTGTTTGGCCTTCAATTTGGCCTTTGGCCCTTGATGGCCTTGGCAAATTTACCGCTCAAGGTTCCGCACTTTTGATTATGGGTATTTCAGGGGGTGCTATCTTGCCGCTAATATTTGGTAAATTGGCGCAAAATTCTGGTGATATGCAAGCCGCGTATATAATTGGGTTGCCCCTGTATCTATTCATT
>CBFDBT010000063.1:0-12051 GCA_965603115.1 uncultured Alphaproteobacteria bacterium | reverse complement strand
AAACATTGGTTTCATAACGCTCAAAAATACGCGTGACCCGTTCGCGGTTTTCTTGCAAGACGATATGATGGATATAAGGCTTTACCAACATCACATTATCAAGACCCCATATAAAATCATCGCGTAAAGCACCGGGATGTGAAAAACCCTGCATGGCAGCATTAAATTTGCCCATATATCTCCCAAGGCTTGTATGGAGTTTTTGAGTTCTATCAGCGAAAGATAGAACATCACCTGGAACGTAAGTCAAAAGCCGTACAGCATGACCCTCATGCATGGCAATGGTCCCGCCCAGCGAGTTTTTGATAACTTTGGGTATTCCCCCGTCAGGCAACCTATCCTCAAGATATTCAAGTACAGCATGCTGAAGCTCAAGATCGGCTATCACAGCAGTAGTATTGGCTACCTTCAGCACATAACGCGCGTCTCCCACCGTCAGGCGCGCATTTTGGTCTTCATAGCTCACAAGCGGCTTTATAGCCCCTACTAGTCCATAAAACTCTTTGGCGATGGCTGCCATCTCGGCATCACTATAACAAGGTATTGTTTGGTCACCCATGCATCTATTTCCTCACTCAACAAATCAGAGCTTTTACTAGCACACCATAGTGTGTATTTTCACTTAAAATATTGAAAAGCTTGACATTTGCATCATATACCACCATCTATAGCTTGATTTTCCTTGGTGAGCGCGAAAAATTGCCTTGCAATTAAAGCCCGAGCAAATCCATTTATTTATTAATCAAGCTGTTCCCCTCGCGCGTGAACGGCCTTCTGCAGGCAAAAAACCAACAATTGGTATTGCCTGCCAATTAGGATGTCTACATTGACAAACATACAATTTCAGGATCTTTCCCTGACAAAAGAAATATTGCGTACACTCGACGAGAGTGGTTATAAAACTCCAACCCCAATTCAACAGCAAGCAATCCCCCATCTAATTGATGGTCATGATTTGCTGGGCCTTGCCCAAACTGGTACCGGTAAAACCGCGGCCTTTTCGCTGCCCATTCTCAACAGACTTGCAAAAGATGGTGACCGGCCCCAGCCCAAAAGTACACAGGTACTTATCTTGGCCCCAACCCGTGAACTTGCTATTCAAATTGGCGAGAATGTCGGGGTTTACAGTAAATATCTAAACCTCAGTTACACAACTGTTTTTGGCGGCGTTAAAGCCGGCCCACAAATTAAAAAGCTTGCCCGCGGCGTTGATATTCTTATCGCCACGCCTGGTCGCTTGCTTGACTTGATGAACCAAGGCGCTGTGCGCATTAATGCTATTAAAGTTTTGGTTCTTGATGAAGCAGACCGCATGCTAGACATGGGCTTTATTAACGATATGAAAAAAATTATCGCTAAAGCCCCTGCCAAGCGCCAGACACTTCTATTTTCAGCAACCATGGCGCCAGAAGTTGAGCGCCTTGCTAATCAGTTTCTTACCAACCCAAAACGGGCTGAAGTGCGCCCTGAAGTTATCACAGTTGATCGTATCAAGCAGAGCGTTCATTTTGTGACAAAAAACCTTAAGCGCAACAAGCTGACCGAATTGCTAACTGACAGAAACATGAAAAAGGTGATTGTTTTTACTCGCACCAAACATGGCGCAAATCGCGTGGTAAAGCATCTCGACCAGCATAACTTTTTGTCGGCTGCCATCCACGGCAACAAGTCACAATCAGCACGCCAAAAAGCCCTCGGTGAGTTCCACGCTGGCAAGATCCGCGTTTTGGTTGCAACCGATATTGCAGCCCGCGGCATTGATGTCTCAGATGTCACCCATGTGATTAACTTTGATCTACCAAACGAGCCAGAAAGCTATGTCCACCGTATTGGTCGCACAGCGCGCGCAGGCAATAAAGGTATAGCTATATCCTTTTGTGATGATGAAGAAGGCGCATATCTGCGCGATATTGAAAAGCTCATTAAACGCAAAATCGATATTATTGGCGATCGTCCTGCCTACGCCGATGCACCAAAGCCAAAAGGCAGATCAGGCAATCGGGGCGGCGGACGCCCTCCACGCCAAAACAACAGGCGCGCAAACGGCGACAACAGCAATAAGTCTTCAGGTGGACAGCAACGTCGCAACCGGGGCCGCTCAGGTGGCCGATCTGGTCAAAAAGCTGCTTAAGACTTCAAAAGCCTCCGCACAATGCGGGGGCTTTTTTTAATTAACCGCCTGCAAACCTTTACGCACACAATCGATTATATCTTCCAAGTCTTCCTTGGTAGATGTGAGAATAGGGGCAATGGCAATGGTATCGCCATTGGAGCGCACCGTGACACCCACTTCATAAGACTTCAAGAAAACATCGTAAGCCCGTGCGCCCATAACTCCGTCTCGCTGGGCTATAGTTAATCCGCCCATATAGCCTAAATTACGTACATCCGCTACATAGGCCTCATCCTTCAAGCCATGCAACAAGTCCTCAAAATATCCCGTAAGTGCACTGACTTGCTCATAGACGCCTTCTTGCTCAAAAACGTCTTGTGCTGCTAACCCTGCCGCCACCGCAAGTGGGTGTGCGCTATAGGTAAAGCCGTGGAAGAATTCTACGCCTGCCTTTGTGCCCTCAATGAAAGTGTCATAAATTGTCTTAGAAGCAATTGTCGCCCCCATCGGCACCGTACCGTTATTGATGCCCTTAGCGGTGGTGACAATATCTGGCACCACACCAAAATAATGGCAGGCATTGGATGCGCCCAAGCGACCAAAAGCGGTGATCACTTCGTCAAAGATAAGTAAAATGCCGTGTTTAGCCGTTATTTCCCGCAGGCGCTCTATATAGCCTTTAGGCGGGGTGAAGACACCAGCGGAACCAACCACGGGTTCGATAATAACCGCTGCTATGGTTGAGGCATCATGCAAAGCAATGATATTTTCAAGCTCCTTGCCATACTGATCAACATCTTCATCTGTGAGCCCACGAGAATAAGCGCTTACATCAGGTGTATAGGGCATTGTCAAATGGTCGACCCCGGGTAAAAGCGAGCCAAAAAATTTGCGGTTATTGACCATGCCACCAACCGATATGCCGCCAAAGCCTACGCCGTGGTAGCCACTGGCTCGACCAATGAGACGTGTCCGTGTACCTTCACCCCTTATGCGATGATAGGCGATGGCCATTTTAAGCGCGGTGTCGACCGCTTCTGACCCTGAGTTGGTGAAAAATACATGGTTCAAATCACCCGGAAACTGATCGGCGACCCTATTGGCAAGCTCAAACGCTGGAGCGTGGCCAAAATTAAAGGCAGGGGAATAATCCATACTACCCGCCTGCTCTTGGATGGCTTCGGTTATTTTGGGATGGCAATGACCAAGGTTGCTACACCATAGACCAGAAAAACCATCCCGAACCTTGCGCCCGTCAGAGGTATAATAAAATTGTCCCTCAGCCCGCTCCATAATACGCGGATTAGCCTTAAACACTCTGTTGGGCGTAAAGGGCATCCAGTAAGCTGCCAGATCATCATTTTTCAAGTTTTCCTGTGACATAATCACCTCCAGAAGTCCAAATATCAGTAATGTAAATAGGATACCAATAAGCCTTTATTAAACAACCCATTTTTATTAAACCAACTAAGTCATTGATATTTATGCAATATAGTATAATAATGTTTAGTATAATAAACATCTAGAGAGCATTCACATGATAGACTTAGGAAAACATGTCCGACTCATTCGACGCAACATGGATATATCTCAACGAGAGTTGGCGCGACGCGTTGGTGTCAGCAATGGTACTATTTCTCAAATTGAGCGCGGCAATAGCGATCCGTCTTTCAGTTTATTAATGAAAATTCTAGGCGGTCTAGGCGTATCAACCTCCGATTTTTTTGACGAAGGTATCACACACAAGCAAAAGATATTCTTTACCCAAGAAGACTTTATTGATGTTGGCGCGGGCAATGTGCAATTCATGCAATTTGGTCCACATATGGAAGGTCGGGCCATGCAAATGCTCAAAGAGTTTTATCCCGTTGGCGGCTCTACTGGCAAAAAGAAAATCACCCATGAAGGTGAAGAAGCTGGCGTTGTGATCAGTGGGCGTCTTGAAATTAGGGTTGGAGACGAGGTCCGCACTCTAAAAGCAGGCGAAGGCTATTATTTTAGCAGCTCTATCCCCCATAGTTTCAAAAACGTCGGGCGTGAAACCTGTGAGGTGATCAGTTGCTGCACACCACCTTTTTAGATGCGCTTAGCCCATCGCCCCGATATAGGCTGATATAGCCAGCGATATGGTACGAATATGGTCAAAATCTTTTTGGATTTCATCAAAGATAACGCGGTTTTCATACTCGTACCCCAGCCCGTCTTTATCATCATAGGTGATGTTTTCAGGGTTTTCCTCGTCAATTTGATAGCTCGCCTCGGTTGGAAATATTTTCTTCAGCATCTTGAGCGAGGGTGTAACTTTCATGTTTAATATCTGCATCACCAAGTCTGTTACGCTGATACCATTATAATCCCGAAAGCGTGGAATACGTGTCAAAGTAATAAACAGCTTTTGCAAAATAGCCATACGTAGAACATGTAATAGCTGATAGCTTTCCCGGTCTTCTTTGCTCAAGTTAAAACCATCATAGACCATGTCTTGGTTTTTCATGCCATCATCAAGCAGCATCAAATCTTGCCGCAATCGTAACTCTATACGGTTCAGATTTTCATAAACCCCGTGAATTTCCATCATTTTAGCCAAACGCAACATACGCTGGTGATTGTGCGTGTCTTTTTCAAGTCGCCCAGAGTGCATCCAATATCGAGGCCGGTAAATTGCCGCATAAGCACCAAGGATATCTTCGTCGGTCAGGTCCACAGCACCCAGTACCAACTTCATGATGTGGCGAAGACGCGGGGACTTATTATACATTTTCCAAAAGCCATCACGATCTTGTGCAAGGGCTGTCCCCACTCCGCCAATGCTATTGGCAAAAAAGCCCAATTGCTGCAACAACATATTGTTCGGGATAGCCCTGATTTGTGAAAGTTTTTCCAGACTACGCACCGCAATGCCTTCATCGCTGCGAATGGTCATACGTGAGCCAGAAGGATAAGAAACATCTGTACCCAGAAGCGAGATTAAGCGCAAATAGTCAGCACTTGACGCAATGCCCTTATTATAATTTTGCACCGAGAGAAAAAAGTCCAGCGACCAATCTGTGTCAGCATAAAAAGCATCTTCAGTGTGTTCCGGCTCGGCCACAACATTTTCAAGCACACGTGTCAGTGTTGCAAAAGCAAGCTGTTTGTTATGAAGCCAAAGATAACCATCCCCGCCCTGCAGGCTAAATTCCTGTTTATACATAATGCCATTTTGAGTAACCATATGACGACTCTCGGGGCTGTGCATATAATTCAGTCGGCCATTAAAACCTTCCGGGTGCGCACCGCGTCCATGGCTCTCGCCGCCAGTATCGAATATCACCAACTCCACATCAGCGAGATCAAACTTTTTCCACAGTCGAATGAGCTTCATGCGCAAACGCTCAATAGCTAGTCCTGCAGCAACTTGGCCTAAATAACGCCCAGCATCCGAGTATCCCGCTTGAATAGTCAGGCGCTTGCGTTTTTTCACATAAGCAAAATAGTGCGGGTTCTCCAACAGCTCCTCTATCACTTCAGCTCCGCGTGTGAGGGCAATATCTGTTTCAAACAGTGGCGAAATATCAATGCTGTCATCCACTCCGAATAATTTAGCATAGCTCAGCGCCGCCAAAACGGTGAAAGGCGTATCCGCTTCTGCAATTAAAAATCGGATAGGTGTTATGGGGTCAATATATTTTTGAATCTGCGCTATCATCATGAAAAGCCGCTTGGCGGTGGTTTTTTCATGCATGATGCTCTCGAAACCAATTGTCTGCTCGTCTATGCCATCGAGCACTTTAGAGACAGCCTTCATGTAGCGACGGCGACTTGAAGATTCGTCCGGCTCTTTAGTCATCGCCACCATCGGACGGATAGCATTGTGCAAATGCACGGCGTTTAAGCGGAAATGAATATGGCTGAGACCCAAACCAAAATTACCAAGTGCTGCCTTGATAATGCTAACCTTGCGCTTTACGACCGGATCATTAGCTTTCTGCAAAGCCACATCAAGGCTTGCTTTTAACGCATCAAAAGTTGGTAAAACCACCTCTTTTGTATCAGCTACAGCCTTAGAAAAGGCGCGGATTTGATCAACATCGTCTGGATCTTCGGCAATGCTGTCAGCGCCCTCATGATAAAGCACTTCAAAATCATTCAGGCTGGTTGTGATAGCATCAAGCTCAACGCTTAAATCAGCCCCTTGCCCATTCTTCAACTCTTGAACCATCGCTTTATAGCGCTCAACTTGCATAAGCGCCATTTGATAGCGAAAGCGGATCGTCGTTAGCCAACTAATATCATCGCGGCCATCCACGTCAAAACCAACCCAGGATGCTTGCGTCACCAAACGCGGCATTAGCTCTGCCCAGTCATCTGGGTAATATTGCGCAGCTACGTCCAAAACAATGTCATAGAGCGTAAGAAGAGCTTCCTGCAAATTGCTCAAGGCTTTATTAGCTGCCTTAAATTCATACTCCAGCGTAAGACCCTGCTCTGGGCTCTGGCCGATAGTCTGCGACATATCCTGAGCAGGCTCGCCAGTTATCATCGCAGCTAATCCATCATATTGCTCTGAACTGAACCCGAAAGTTGGATGCGCCGTAATGACAATACCTACAAGATCCCGCTCTATTTTATCCCTAAACTCAGCAAAAGGACGAGTACCCCCGTCTACCGTAATGAAACCTTTCAAGAGCGATCGCATGCTCTCCATATTGGCTGCAAGATCAGTTTCGTGTAGATATTTTTTCGCGCGCTCCATACGGCAGGCAAAAGCACTTGTGGTCAGCTCGCCAATCAGACCCTTCAGGTCATCGGCGGACACCTCCCCCTCTTTCATGCTGCCAAGGAAGCTATAGGAAAGCTGTTGATAGGGATTTACCAAGGGCGTGTTTTCCGCAAGTTTACGGCAAGCGGCTAACTCTTTTGTCATTTGTGGCAATAGGGAACGTGACGTCATAGTTACTGTCCTTAACCTACATAGAGTGCATTATATTTTCGGCCTAATGGTTATGACCACAATCTGGTCCGTGCACATGCACATGTCCCTTAGCGACTGCTTTTTTATACTTTTGCATTTTTTTTATGAGCATTTGCCTCTTAACGGGCTTAACATACTCTAGAAAGACCCTGCCATTGAGATAATCTATCTCATGCTGAATAACGGTTGCGCGAAAGTCTTCTGCCTCATCTTGGCAAATATTTCCATCTTCGTCCATATAGCTTATTTTGATTTTCTTGGGCCGCGTGATGGTCGCTTCAATACCAGGGTAACAAAGCGAGGCCTCCACATGGTCTTGGCTCTCGTCAGATGACCAGACCACTTCAGGATTGATATAAACCTTGGGGTTTTTCTTGCCGTCTTCCATCAAGTCCACAACGATTATACGCTTTAAAACCCCGACCATAGTCGCTGCCAAACCCAAACCTTTTTCATAATAGAGCGTATCAAACAGATCCGTAATGAGCGCCTTTAAGGCGTCGCCCTCAGCTTTAACATCGACAATATCAGCCTGTTTTTTAAAAATAGGATTGGGGGCGATAACAAGATTAAGCGCAGGCATGTGTTTCTCCGAAAATAATCATTATAGACCCGAAACCACGCTCAGTTTTGCTTGCGTATTAGCCTTGACCTCATCAACCGTAACGCCGTCCGCTAGCTCCACCAACTCAAGGCCACCATCAACAACGTCAAAAACACCAAGACCGGTGATAATACGGTCAACAACCTTTTGACCCGTCAGCGGCAAACTGCACTCTTTAAGGAGCTTGGTTTCACCCTTTTTGTTCGTGTGATCCATAATGACTACTACGCGCTTTACGCCAGCGACCAAGTCCATAGCGCCGCCCATGCCCTTGACCATCTTGCCCGGGATCATCCAGTTGGCAAGGTCCCCATTTTCAGCCACTTCCATAGCGCCGAGGATGGAAATATCAATATGACCACCACGGATCATAGCAAAACTATCAGCCGAGCTAAAATAGCTGCTGGTGGGCAATTCAGTGATGGTCTGCTTGCCAGCGTTAATCAGATCAGCATCCACTTCATCGTCATAAGGAAAAGGCCCCATGCCCAGCATGCCATTTTCAGACTGCAGGGTCACATGCACATTATCGGGAATATAGTTGGCAACAAGGGTTGGAATACCAATACCCAAATTACAATAGAAACCATCTTTAAGCTCAAGGGCAGCGCGGGCTGCCATTTGATTTCTGTCCCATCCTTTTTGTTGATCGGCCATTATACTGCCTCCCGCTGACGTATGGTGCGCTGCTCGATGCGCTTTTCGTGATTACCTTGAATGATGCGCTGGACATAAATGCCCGGTGTGTGAATAGCGTCAGCGTCCAGCTCACCCGCTTCAACGATCTCTTCCACTTCAACCACTGTAATTTTACCAGCTGTTGCCATCATTGGGTTAAAGTTGCGTGCGGTCTTGCGAAAAATAAGATTGCCTTCAGTATCGGCTTTCCATGCTTTCACGAGGGAGATATCAGCGACAAGACCGGTCTCAAGAATATAAGTCTCACCATCAAAGTCTTTATGCTCTTTACCTTCCGCGATCACTGTGCCGACGCCCGTTTTAGTATAAAACCCAGGAATGCCAGCACCACCAGCGCGGATGCGCTCAGCCAGTGTGCCTTGCGGATTAAATTCAAGTTCTAGCTCTCCGTCAAGATACTGACGTTCAAATTCTTTATTTTCACCAACGTAGGAGGACAGCATTTTCTTGATCTGCTTTGCGTCGAGTAATATGCCAAGGCCAAAACCATCGACACCGCAGTTATTAGAAACAAAAGTCAGCTCTTTAGCCCCTGCGCCATGCACAGCTGCAATTAAGTTTTCAGGGATACCGCACAAGCCAAAGCCACCCGCCATCAAGGTCATGCCATCCTTTAAAATGCCATGCAATGCCTCGTCAGCACTCGCATATATTTTACTCATGTAAAAATTCCAATCACTCGCAATTTATGAAAACTATTCAGTATGACCTTGTCTTTCGACTGATGTCTTTGAATTCGCACCCGTACGCCTCTTTCTTTAACTGATTTAACCCTCGCATTGCAACAGTCTTACTTTATTCATGCACCATTTTTCGTATTACTCTTAAATTAAGTAGAAACAGATTAGATAAAGCAAGAACATTATAGTATTCGCATATGCTAATATTTAGAGGACTCTCTCCATTACTTATGCTAGGCTTTTACCAACCTTATAACTGATGGGGGTTATGCAGGGCTGAACAAATTCTAAAATTAAATAATTCTTATAATGATAGGGGAAGTAAATGGTTAACATTCAGAAATATATTACTCAATTTTTAGTGGCTGTATTTTTATTAGCAGCACCCACTTCAATTGTGGCTGCCAAAGACGAGAAAATACGGTACATGCCGTTTATACACGCCTTTTCAAGCACAAATGACATGCAAACAACGGCAACAGAGGTTCGCGCAAAGCTTACTGAGGCTGGCTTTACCATCGCTGGGGAATATAGCCCTTATGATAGTGTGATAAATATGGCTGTAACAAATGCTGCCCTGCAAGCCACAACATCAACCAGTGACTTTGGAAGTTTTGCAGCTGTTCAAAGGGTATCCTTAACCAAAATGGGTGATGCGGTGCAGGTAATTTATACCAACCCAACATATATGGCACTGGCTTACCGCCTGAAAGGGGATTTAGCAGAAACCAAAGCAAGCCTAGAAGCTGCTCTTGGTGCTGGAAAAGAATTTGGCCCTAAGAAAGCGCTTACCGCCAAAAAGCTTAAAAAATATCGCTATATGGGCTTTCCAATGTTTACTGAACGCTTTGACGACCCAGACTTACTTGCCACATACAAAACCCACGATGAAGCTGTTGCGCGCCTGGAAGAAGGATTGGCAAATGGCGTTGGCGGTGTGTCCAAGGTTTTCAGAGTTGATATAGAAGGCACCTCTGATACACTTTTTGGCGTTGCCATGACTGATGGAGACAGCAGTGATGCTTATATTATGAGTGAAGTTGACTTTAAAGATATTCGCTCTTCTGCGCATTTACCTTATGAAATATTGGTCAAAGACAATGAAATTTATGCTCTTGGGGCACGGTTCCGCATTGCCATTAGTTTTCCAGACCTGAAAATGATGGGAAAAAATTCTTTCATGAACATCATGGGTGCACCTAAAGCCATTAAAAATGCGCTCAAAGCCGCATCAGGAAATACTGAATAATTTCTTAGTTAAAGCAGACTTAAATAGCTAACGCCTCAGCCCTACGGGCAGGGGCGTTTTCATAGCGCCAAAAGCAAAGAAGCAATGGCTCAAAACCTTTATTTGGTCCCAATTCTCGGCGACTTCCCCGATTTTCCGTAAGCCTGATCAAGACTTTTCGTGGAATCGTCAGCAAGTGAAATGCATTCGGTTAACATATTAAGGATCAGCACATTATTTTTTATAACTTTTTGCGCCACTATACTTTCGTCGTCAATAATTTTGACTTGACGGCGCACGATATCAGCACGGATCATTCGCAGAACATCCTCAAGTTTAGAACCTTCCGGATTATCATCAGTAACCAAAAAATGCGTCATAGTATGCTCCTTTAAGCTTATAAAAATAATAAAGTAATATTAAGTTAATGTAAACAACGAGAAAAATTTCAGGCTAAAGGCGCTAAAATCTATCCAAGTATAGCAAAACCTATAAGTGACAAAGCTGCAGCAATGCTTGCATAGGGTAATTGAGTGAAGGCATGCTGAATGGATGATGTGCCGCAACTTTGCGCTGTCAGCACTGTTGCATCAGAATAAAGACATGCATGAGACCCAAATGTACTGGCCGACAAGGTCGCTCCTATAACCAATGAAACATCTGCCCCTGTGGAATGCGTTAAATCCGCAATA
The DNA here is from genome assembly GCA_965603115.1 of uncultured Alphaproteobacteria bacterium. Taxonomy (GTDB): domain Bacteria; phylum Pseudomonadota; class Alphaproteobacteria; order Sphingomonadales; family Kordiimonadaceae; genus CBFDBT01. The sequence goes on along the minus strand of CBFDBT010000063.1, from coordinate 1,081 downwards.
ATAGGCAGTGCAATAACAAATACGCCCCATGACGATCCCGTGGCAAAAGCGATCAGCCCCATGATAAAGAAAACAATGAACGGTAAGGACTCCGCTGTCATATAGGCCTTTGTAAGATCAAGGATATATCCAGTGAGGCCTAATTGATCGTTAACGTCCTTTAACATAAAAGCGCAAACAATAATTAAAAGGGGGTCAATCATGGTTTTAAAACCATCGAGCAACGTATCAAAAGTATCGTGCATGCCAAGAATACGAAACGAGAGAATGGTAAAAGTGGTCAAGCCCAAAGTGGCGAAAGTAGCGTGTAAAAACTCCATGTCAAAATAGATGGTAAAACCAACCAGCGACATTAGGGGAATAATGAATAACCAGCCGCTCCTCTTTACCCCAACGCGCTCTGTAATGGCCTGTTTTGCCCCTAGGATATTCTTTCCTCCGGGCGGCAAAGGTTGACCATCTACGGTGGCGCGTTTTTCAGCTTTTTTCATCGGGCCTATATGCGGTATTTTTCCAGACGCCACAATCGGCACCATAACAACAGCAATCCAAGGATAGAGCATATAGGGAATTGCATTAATATAGACCCACAATCCCTCACCTTCTGGTGCTAAATTTACAGTTTCTAAAATAGCGCCAAAAAACACAGCCCATGTTGATATAGGGATAATTACGCTGATGGGGGCCGCTGTAGAGTCGACAACATAAGCCAGCATTTCACGAGAAATTTTAAACTTGTCGGTTATGCTGCTCATGGCAGCACCCACAGTGATAGAATTTAAATAATCATCGACAAACAGCAGCACCCCCATAAACCACGTCGCCATAACCGCACCAAAACGCGTCTTAACATGCGCTGACGCTTTATCCATGAAAGCATAAAGGCTGCCTGTGCGAAGGAACAGCCCTATGAGCGCACCCATCCCGCCACAAACCAATATAACCCATATCAAATCTTCGTTTTGCAGCGTACGGATAGCGGTTTCTGACAAGGCTGAAATGGTCTTGGTGCCATGAAGTATAAAAATACAAACAACAACACCCGTACAGAGAGCTACTATAGGTCGGCGAATGAGAACGG
>CBFDBT010000062.1:0-12067 GCA_965603115.1 uncultured Alphaproteobacteria bacterium | reverse complement strand
AAAGAAGGCGTTATCACAGTTGAAGAAGCTAAAGGCCTTGATAGCGAGCTTGAAACTGTTGAAGGCATGCAGTTTGATCGTGGCTACTTGTCACCTTACTTCATTACAAATGCTGAAAAGATGACTACTGATCTTGAAAACCCACTTGTTCTTCTTCATGAGAGCAAGCTTTCTAACCTTCAGCCTATGTTGCCACTTCTAGAAGCCGTTGTGCAAAGCACGCGTCCACTTCTTATCATTGCTGAAGACATTGAAGGCGAAGCGCTTGCAACACTTGTTGTGAACAAGCTTCGTGGCGGACTAAAAATTGCAGCTGTAAAGGCTCCAGGTTTTGGTGATCGTCGTAAAGCAATGTTAGAGGATATCGCAATCCTAACTGGTGGCCAGGTTATCAGTGAAGATCTCGGCATCAAGCTAGAAGATGTTGGCCTTGATATGTTGGGTACAGCAAAGCGCATTAACATTACCAAAGACGACACAGTTATCGTAGATGGTTCTGGTGCTGAAGATGATATCCGTGCCCGCGTTGAGCAGATTAAAGCTCAAATTGAGACTACTTCATCTGACTATGACAAAGAAAAGCTTCAAGAGCGTCTTGCAAAACTTTCTGGCGGTGTTGCCGTTATTAAAGTTGGCGGTGCCACTGAAGTTGAAGTGAAAGAGCGTAAAGACCGTGTTGACGATGCTCTGCACGCGACCCGCGCTGCTGTTGAAGAAGGTGTTGTTGCCGGTGGTGGTACTGCTCTTCTTTATGCTTCACGTATTCTTGATGATGTTAAAGGTGCTAACGAAGATCAGGATCGCGGTATCGATATTATCCGTCGTGCCTTGCAAGCTCCTCTACGTCAAATCGCTGAAAATGCTGGTGTTGATGGTGCGGTTGTTGCTGGTAAGCTCTTGGAGCAAGACGATAGCAACCACGGCTTTGACGCACAAACTGAAGAGTATACTGATCTCGTGGCTAAAGGTATCATTGACCCGACTAAAGTTGTTCGTACAGCACTGCAGGACGCAGCTTCTATCGCTGGCCTAATGATTACTACAGAAGCTATGGTCGCAGATTCACCTTCAGACGCATCTGCTGCGCCTGCTATGCCTGATATGGGCGGCATGGGCGGCATGGGCGGTATGGGTGGTGGCATGGGCTTTTAAGCTCAAACCTCTCAACGCTCTAAAATATTTAAGCCTCGACAGTCTTTTCTGTCGGGGCTTTTCTTTATTGAAGACACATTGATATTAGAATATCTTCCAAACTTAACATTGGGAGGGATCATGAAAAGATTATACAGCACTGCAGCTACAGTTGTTGGGCTTTATTCCATTTTGTGGATGGTACCGGGGAGTAGGGCGCCCGAAGTTAATTTACTTAACGGGAACGCCTTTGAAGTGATGGCTCACCGTGCTGGTGAGGGCAATGCCCCATCAAATACCATTGAAGCAGCCTTGGCCGCGCATAAGATGAGGGTAGATTTTATTGAAATGGATGTGCATCGTACCCTTGATGATGTGTTCGTCACTATTCACGATTTTACGGTTGATGCCACAACAGATGGTAGTGGAGCCGTCAAAGATATGACGTTTGAAGACATTCAAAAGTTAGATGCTGGATATGGCTTTAAGTCACAAAACGGGGATAATCCTTTTGTTGGTAAAGGTGTGATGATCCCCTCTCTGGAATCGGTATTTGGTGCATTGCCTGATGCAAAATATATTTTAGAGATAAAACCTGATGATGCTTCTTTTGCGGAGCCTTTTTGTGCGCTCTTACGTAAACATGGAATGAATAATCAAGTCCTTGTCAGTTCATTCAATGAAGACCCGCTGGTAGCTTTTAGAAAAGCCTGTCCTGAAATTCCAACCTCGTTTTACATCTCTGAAATTCAACAATTTGTTTATTTGCATAAGCTTGGGCTATCTAACCTCGCTTCCTTCAATGGCGCGGCCCTTCAGGTGCCAATTGAGAGGGATGGAATTACCATTGTAACGCCTTCCTTTATAAAAGCCGCGCATGCTAGAGGGCTTGAGGTGCACGTCTGGACTGTTAATGATGCTGCAACTATCAAATGGCTTAATAATATCGGTGCAGATGGCGTTATTACAGATTATCCCGATAGAGCTATGTGACTTTATGAGGGTGAGGTGAAACTCAAAAATAAAACGATATTTTAAAGGTCGATTTGTTAACCTTATTTTAATCGCAAGGGTATAAATGATATTATAGATTGAAATATGCTGGTATTGTATGTTTGGGCTGGGTAGCACTGATATATACTATATGAGTGATAAATGTTGTATATAGTATGGAGCTACTCATGGATAAGTTTATTTCTTTGTTTCTTGTTTTTAGTGTGAAAATGCGCGTTATGTCTATGGGCGCAATTGCCATTTTTGGTTTTATGGTCATCTTCACAACCGATTTGATAACATCTTCTTCAATGGAAGCCGCCCTTACCACCGCTGAAAATAATAAAAAGTTAGAGCTGACTCGCACTGAGATGCTCGCGTCATCGCTGCTTGTGCGAAGGCGGGAAAAAGACTTTTTCCTGCGTTTGGATAAAAAGTATATTGCCAGCTATAATAAGGATATGGACGCGACGGTTATGCTTTTGCAAAAAGCCAATAGTTTGAGTGACAACCCTACAGTGAATAAAGCAGCAAGCGACCTTGAAGCTGTTTTCAAGCGACATAAAGCACAGTTCAAGCGGGTATCAGACCTATGGATTAAAATCGGATTGGATACTAAAAGCGGACTTTATGGTGATATGCAGGATGCGGTTCATGGCATTGAGGATGAGCTCCCAAAGTATAAAGTTGATCCTCTTATTATTAAAATGCTGATGATGCGCCGCCATGAAAAAGATTTCATGATGCGAGTTGCTAACAAAGACAGCGACGGTAAATATTCTAACGGCCCCAAATATGCTGGTCGCATTGACGAGCGAGCCGAAGAATTTATGACGCTAGTCAAATCTTCAAATATAACGACGAGCGGTAAAGCTGATCTTGAGAGGCGTCTGATGGCTTATGTTTCTGCCTTTCAGGAATACGCAGGGTTTAGAATGCAACTTGTCGATGAGACGGCAAAACTATCCGCGATCTATAAAGAATCTACCCCTTATTTTGCAACCCTTCAAGAGGCAGCTCAAAAAGGTGTTCTTGAGGCTACCGAATCTTATGAGGCAACCGATAGTTTTGCGTCTATAATAACATATTCATCAATAGCCATTTTTGGTATGTGGTCGATGCTCGCAGCTTTGGTTGTTCTTCGTACCACTATTCCTTCTATAAAGAGGCTGGAGGGTACCCTGGGTTTGATCGCCGATGGTAACTATGAAGTTGATGTTCAGGGCACTAATATTAACGATGAGATTGGCAGCATGGCGCGAGCTGTCTTGGTGCTACGGGATAATGGTAAAAAGCAACGCGAGCTTGAAGCTGAAATGCAAAGGCTTGAAGAGGAGGCCGAGCGTGAAGAAGCTGAAAAGCTTAAGCGTGAACAAGAGCAAGAACGGAAAAAAGCTGAAGAAGAAGCTCAGGTCACTGCAGAGAGAGAAGCGCGTGCAGAGCGTGTGAGAGAGTTAATCGCCAGTTTTGATAAAGTTATTCAAGCCTCGATTGGTGACTTGGAATCTTCGGCTGGTCAAATGCAGGGTACAGCGACCACGATGGTAGGTGTTGCTGAAAACACAGGCCGCCAAGCCGCAGCCGTGAGTGAAGCCTCTGAGCAGATGGATAGTAATGTGTCTACAATGGCTGCAGCAATTGAAGAGTTTTCACATTCAATCTCTGAAGCCAATGGTCAGGTTCAATCAGCTACAAAGCTTTCCCAAGGAGCGGTGTCAGCAAGTGACGAAGGTACTGAATCAATTGAAAAATTGTCTGATGCGTCCAAAACCATTGAAGAGGTTGTTAACCTGATTAATGATATTGCTGAACAAACCAACCTCTTGGCACTTAATGCTACGATTGAAGCTGCACGTGCGGGAGATGCTGGTCGTGGTTTTGCTGTGGTGGCGGGTGAGGTGAAAAGTCTAGCTTCTCAAACGGCTAAAGCAACTGAGGATATTACCAAACAGATAAATGAGATGCAGTCATTGTCGGGTGGTGCGGTTTCTTCAATGGGCACTATTCGTGAAGCTAATAATGAATTAAACCAAACGATGCTTGGTATCTCAGCGGCTATTGAAGAGCAGGAAGCTGCAACAAGTGAGATTAGTCGTAATGTTCAGTTTACCTCTGAAGGAACACAACGCGTTACATCTGAAATTGGTCAGGTGGCTTCTAATGTGGATGCTACAAAAACATCATCCAGTGATGTTATGGCTGCCGCCACTCAGTTGGAAAGTTTGGCTGCGAGCATTAAGGACGAAGTTGAATCCTTCTTAAATGATGTGCAGGCTGTGTAATCAAAAAAACATACACGGCGTCATAAATGTGTAACCTTCAAGTCATATATATGTAATGAACAAGCCGTAAAAGGTTCTTATCTTTTTAGTAATAAATAAATGAGGACTTGAAAATGAATAGGAAACGCTTAACGAGCTTAATGGCATCAACTGCCCTTGTTGCGATGTTTACACTACCTTCCGCTGCCCAGGACTTGAGTGAATTGAAAGCCCAGCTTGAGGCTCTTATCAAAAAAGTTGAAGCCCTTGAAAAAACCACAGAGACTTTACCTGTGGTTAAAAAGGCCGAGACTGCTATGGCTCTTGCAACAAGCGATGGCAAGTATGAAATGAACATGCGCGGGCGTATTTATGCTGACACGGCTTGGATCAGCGACAGTGATAATACAATGGATGTCAAAGCAACAGAGTTTCGCGCTGCGCGACTTGGCATTGAAGGTAAAGCCGGCAAGAATGTTAAATACAAACTTGAAGTAGATTTTGCTGGTAATGAAGTCACTCTCAAAGATGCCTATTTTCAATATTCTGGTAAAATGGGTGCCCTTAAATTTGGTCAGTTTAAAACTGCGACCAGCTTAGATGAACAAACGTCTTCACGCCATATATCAGTCTTGGAGCGGGCATCATTTACGGACGCTTTTGGCCTAGCGCGCCAGATGGGTGTTGGTTATAGCACCAATGGGAGTAATTACACTTTTAATACAGGTGTTTATGTAGGTTCAGCCGGGACAATAGATGAAAGTGAAGGCATGACATTTGCCGCTCGTGGCACCTACGGCAACACATTCGATAATGGAAGCTATATGGTCGGCGCTTCTGTGCGCTTTCGTGATAATGGCGACGCTGGTAAGTTACGTTATCGTCAGCGCCCACATCATCACCTTTCAACCCTCCGCTTTATAGAAACCCCAAAGCTATCTGAAAAAGATACATTCTACGCATTGGAAGCCGCAGTAACGACTGGCTCTTTGTGGGGTGTGTCTGAGTGGGCTTGGAACACGGCCAATATGGATGGTGGCGACAATTACACTTTCAATGGTGGATATGCTGAAATTGGTTATTTCTTAACAGGTGAAAAGCGCCCACTTAAGCTCAGCAAAGGGGCTTGGGACCGTCCAAAAGTTAATAGCCCGCTTGGCGAGGGTGGCATGGGTGCACTAGCACTGGTTGCCCGTTTTGATACAATTGATCTCAATGACATGGATGTTATGGGCGGTAAGCAAGATACTTTCATAGTGGGTGCTAACTGGTATCTTAACCGTTATTCACGGATTGTTATCAATTATAGCCACAGCAAAGTTACGGATGAATTTTATAAAATGCGCAATGGTGCTGATGGTGAAAACTCTATCAATGCCCTTGGTGTACGTTTCCAAGTTGATTGGTAAATATTGCTTATAAAAAAAGATAAGGGGCAGTCCTTGAGGCTGCCCTTTATTATTTATGTTGCAATTAATTTCATCTGTCTTTATGGATTGCAACTTCAATGAATGAGAGATGACTAAAGTAATGTTTAAACTGAGCCATATAAAACGAATGCGACGAAGCTAGAGCACTCCCCCTAGAATTAAGGGCGGGTGTTGTTTTGCACATACGTTTTATTACCCATACTTAGATGGGCCGGTTACAGGATAAATACAATGATCTCCATCACCTTCGCAAATACTGCGGATTTACCATCAGTTTATAACTTGCACCTTCAAACTTTGGGGGCAGGTTTTGCTGAGAGCGCCTCTTCAAAGTTTCGTGAATCTTGTTCGGATGATGATGTGATACATCTTGTTGCCCGTGAAGAAGGTCGCGTCGTCGGCAGTATTCAGCTTCGGCGTGCGCACCTTGATGGCATTGGATGTGATAGAGAGCAAAAAATTTCTTTTCTTGGCCCGTTGGTAACTGCAAGCGACTATCAAGGTATGGGATTAGGCTCGAAGTTGATGGCTTATGGATTGTCACTTCTACGAAAGGAAGGCTACATCATGGTCTTTCTTGTTGGCGATAATGTTTATTATAGTCGCTTTGGCTTTCGAAGCGTTCGCCCAATGAATATAGCTCTGCCCAAAAATCAGGATGGCGATCGCCTGATGTTTAAGATGTTAGGTAGGCCTTATGTCTTGCCGGTTTATGCGCGTTTGACACCCTATAATATTTCGGAAATATCACCAAGCCTGAGTGATGAGCTAGTTATTTCATCCATAAATGAGGAACGCCCTTGGCGAGAGCATGCGGTCTGACTATACTGCCCTTATGACAGAGACAAAATTAACGCCAAAATCTACGTTTAGACTAGATGAGATCATGAAACAGGTGGGAGATCAAAGCTATCCGCCTGTTCATTTATGGAATCCTGAGTTTTGTGGTGACATTGATATGGTCATTAAAAGGGATGGCAGTTGGTATTATATGGGCACACCGATCACCCGCGAGCGAATGGTGCGTTTGTTTTCAACCGTGTTGCGTAAGGACGATGATGGTAAAACCTATCTTGTAACACCCGTTGAAAAGGTTGGTATCACCGTGGAGGATGCGCCTTTTGTGGTCACCTCAATGGAGCGGGCATCTAATGAAGGCCAAAGCGTAATTTCATTTACCACAAATGTTGGGGATGTTGTTGTGCTGGATGAGAAGCATCCGCTTAGAGTTGAGATTAACAAGGAAAGCAAAGAGCCTAGGCCTTATGTGCTAATACGGGGGAATCTCGAGGCATTGATCAGTAGATCGGTCTTCTATGAGTTGGTAGATATAGCACAAGAAGAAGATGGAGAGCTGGCCCTTAAAAGCGCGGGAAAGACGTTCATATTAGGAGCAATTTCAGAGTGAATCGTGACCTGATATTAAAAGCTTTGTCACTTTATGAAGCCGGTGAGCGCGGTGATCATGATATGAACGCGCATCTAAAAGAGGCGGAAATTGCATCGCATCAACGCCGTAAAGCTGCTGTCTTGGTACCAATCGTGGAGCATGCCCATGGCCTTCATATATTGTTGACGCAGCGCACAGAGCATTTACGAACCCATGCGGGGCAGGTGAGCTTTCCTGGAGGCGCGGTTGACGAAACCGATAGGGATGCTGTTCACACGGCTATGCGTGAGGCGCGTGAGGAAATTGGCTTGCCAGCTGACTATATCGATCCCATTGGTAAACTTGATACCTATCTAACAGGGTCAGGCTTTGAAATCACACCCATTGTTGCCTTCATTAGACCGGGTTTTACAGTGGTGCCCGACGCCCATGAAGTTGCTGATGTTTTTGAAGTTCCGCTTGACTTTCTTATGGATAAGCAAAATCATCAAAAGCATGTAGGCGTGTGGAAAGGTATAGAGCGAAAATATTATGCTATACCGTATGAAGGGCGTCAAATTTGGGGTGCTACAGCCGGTATGCTGGTTAATTTACATGATCTGGTTATAAAAGTTCAGTAATAAGGGGATGAGATTGTGATCGCTATAAGAATAATTTTGCTGCTGCTGCCTCTTTTTGGTGTTATTTATTATTTGAGGTGGCGCTACAAACTTAAAACATCTGGACGCGCGGCAGATGATGAGGACTTAAAGAAAATTCGCTATATGTTGTTGGGTTTAATTGGCGCGATGATAGTGCTTGCTGTGACCCTGCGCTTTTTTGATACGACCAGTACAGACAGGTATAAAGTTTATGTGCCGCCGCATGTTGTTGATGGCAAAGTTATACCCGGAGCATTTAAAGATCCTGAAGAGGTTCCAGAGCCAGATAAAAAGCAGGATCCGCAGGAATAAGAGTGATATCCAGTGGATAAATTGAAAGCGTCATGGCTTAACTCCCATCATTGTTTAATGGCTGCTGAAGCCTTGGGGGTCGAGCATATAAGATTTGTCGGTGGGGCTGTGCGAAACAGTCTTATGGGCTTGTCAGTGTCTGATATTGATGCTGCGACGGACTACCACCCTGAAAAGGCAATGAAACTTTTGAAATCCAAGGGTTTTAAGGTTATTCCAACAGGCATTGATCATGGCACTGTGACAGCGGTTTTAGATGGTGATGTTATTGAGGTAACAACGCTACGCCGTGATGTTGAAACAGATGGTCGCCGCGCAGTGGTCGCTTTTACAAATGAATGGCAAGCTGACGCTGAACGGCGGGATTTTACCATCAATGCAATTTACGTTTCCATTGACGGTACTTTGTTTGATCCATGCGGCGGTATTGCAGATATAAAAGAGGGCCGTATTCGCTTTATAGGTAGCGCTGAAGATAGAATTCGAGAAGATGCGCTCAGGATTTTAAGACTTTTTCGTTTTCAAGCCCATTATGGTCGGGTGCCGCTTGAGCAAGACGCACTATCGGCCGTTAAAAACACTGTGGCTCTTATTGATGGACTATCTGTAGAGCGAATCTCAGATGAGCTTAACAAGCTTATACTGGCAGCTAATCCAAGCGAAGTTTTAAAAATAATGCAGAAATCGGATGTGTTAAAGAGATGCATGGGTGGCGCGCCGATTGAGATACAAGCAATGGATTCTCTCATTGAAAGAGAGGCTAGTTATAAGATTCCAATAAAAGCTCTTAGGCGATTGCTGGCGCTGACGGGATGTCATGCTTCTGGGTTATTGAGGTCATGGAACTGTTCGAATAAGGCACAAAAACACGCTCTTTTATGCGAAGAGCTTATGGCAGGCCTTGGCCTTGGCTTTCCAACTATCTTAGAGTGGAAAAAGCTTATTTACCAATATAATCATGAGGTGGTTGTCGACTGTTACCTCATATCAAATACTGGCGAGCATGATCAATCATCATTTGAAGTTTTGCGGGATTGGGATATTCCTATTTTCCCCGTGGCAGGAGCGGATATGTTGCAATTGGGCTATGAACCGGGGCCTGAACTTGGCAAACTATTAAAAGATTTAGAAAAGCAATGGCTCAAGGAGAACTTTGAACCTTCCTATGAGATGCTGATTGAAAGACTACCCAAAATTGACGGGAAGGACTGAGGCTTTTACTTCAATATATTAAGGCCATTTGGCTTCCGGGGGCAGCGACATCAAGATAGCATCGACATTTCCGCCAGTTTTGAGGCCAAAGGTAGTGCCCCTGTCATAAACAAGATTAAATTCAGCGTAAAGGCCACGGTAGATAAGCAAGGCTTCACGTTCTTCGTCCGTCCAATCTTCATTCATATGGCTGCGCACCAACTTTGGATAAATGTCGAGAAAAGCGCGACCGACATCTTGCGTGAAGGCAAAATCTTTTTCAAAACTTCCGCTATTAAGGCGGTCATAGAAAATACCCCCTTCACCACGAGCCCGATTGCGGTGGGGAACATAGAAATATTCGTCGCACCACTTTTTATATTTGTCGTAGTAACTTGCATCATGCCTATCGCAAGCCTGTTTGAGGGCCGCGTGAAATTGCGTGGTATCTGCAGTGTTTGGCAAAGCTGTGTTAAGGTCTGCGCCCCCGCCGAACCAGTCTTCGGTCGTAACGATATAGCGTGTATTCATGTGCACTGCGGGCACTCTGGCTGAATGCATATGGGCGACAAGGGAAATTCCGGTGGCGAAAAAGCGAGGGTCTTCACTAGCGCCGGGCATGTTTTTGGCAAATTCTTCGGTGAAGGTGCCGTGCACTGTCGAGATGTTGACGCCAACTTTTTCAAATACGCGTCCTTTCATCACGGACATAACACCTCCGCCACCGTGTGCACCGTCATCTTGGTTGGTGCGGTCCCAACTGGTGCGCTCAAATCTGCCAGCTGGTTTGTCCTTGAGGCAGCCCTCATAATCGTCTTCAATGGCTTGGAAGGCATCGCAAATATTATTTCTGAGGTCTTCGAACCAGTCAGCTGCTTTTTGCTGATGTTCATTAAGGGAAATATCGCTATTCATGGAAAACCTCGTGATTAAGCTTTGAAATGATTTGTTTGCCTTAGACCTTCGCCTAAAACCATCGCTGCTGCAACGGCTATATTTAGGGAACGTAGCTCAGGTCGCATAGGAATTACAACACGCCCACTGGATGCTTCATGGACAAAGTCTGGTGCGCCTTTAGATTCTTGGCCCAACAGAAGAATGTCATTGTTGCTATACTGATAATCGCAGTAGGTAGTGGCACCTTTGGTAGTTAAGAGCACAAGACGTTTGTCATTTTCCAGCTGCCATGTATTGAAGTGATCCCAGTCAAGGTGGCGCATCAATTCTACATGGTCAATATAATCCATAGCGGATCGCCTTAGAGCTCGCTCAGAAAAAGCAAAGCCGCAAGGGTCAATAATATGCACTTTTACACCCATGCAGGCCCCAAGCCTGAGTAGAGTGCCGGTGTTTTGCGGTTGATCGGGTTGGAATAAAGCAAGGTCCATATTATTTTAATGATTCTACATTTGGAATATATTTGATTTCAAGGGCCTTATATTCACCGCTTGCCTTGAAAAGAGCAAGTTGTTCTTCAAAGCCATCTCTTAAACTCATGTCATCAAAGCATAAGATTTGTGGGTTTGGTTTAAATAAATATTTTACCAGCAATTTAGGTTGCTCGGCATGCTTTTTTACTTCGATGTTATAAAAATGAGATACCGCCCAAACATCCCCAATGTAGGCGTCAAATCGATTTCCGAGCATCATTTTAGCGGCATGTTTTGAGGATGGAACTTCAAAATAGTCTGCGAAAGTTTTAACATATATACCTAGTTCTTCAGGCGCGTTAATATCTGCTCCAGGATAGGCGCCGACAATTTTGCCTTTTAAGTCCTTAGGGCTAGTAATATCGCTCTCCTTATCATCATTTGTAAGAATAGCATTTTGCCAATAACGGTAAGGCTTACTTTTATGGCAAGCCCATAAAGGGTTCAGCCAAGTTGCCATTACATCAATTTTTTTATCTTTAAGAAGATTTGGTAATCTGTTTGTGGGGTCGTGACTAAATTCAATCTCATAGCCGAGGCGATTGAATATTGCCGTGAGTAAATCAGTATCAAATCCTTGGCGATCGAGGGCGTGCATAATGTAAGGTGAGCTCTCGGAGGTGGTTCCAACCACAATCTTTTTCTTGTCTTGCGTTGATGCAAAACTCGACTCAGTCCACACTGCTAGACTAAACTAAACATTAAAAATTGTTGTAAAGTATATTTTTGTCCCATGGAAACCGACCCCGCACAATATAGCTCAAATATATTAGCCCTCGAATAGACTATAGGTAAACTTTGTTGATAACACAATCGGCATGGCAGTTAGTATCTGATTTATTTTCTCCACCAGTTTATGGATTCTTTTAAACATATAGAAACTAGCAATAATATTTTAAAACGCTAGCTATAGTTTATTAATTTCATCACTTAGTTGAGTTTTAAGTGCAGGAGGGGTTGATAATGAGAAATAATTCCCAAAAAAGCACTTTTGCCCCTTGCTTGTTAATGATTTAGTGAATATTAGAGTTCACTGTTTACTCGGTGGCATTTTGTCACTTATAAAGACTATTGTTTTTTTCAGGGTTACTCTTTTAGTAATGTATTGGGTATCCTTCTTTTACTATCCTCTTCTGTCAGGGAAATAATATGAGCACTAATGACAACAATCATGCAAATGGAGATGGCGCATCTCGTCGCGATTTTCTTCATGTTGCGGCCACGGGCGTTGGCGCTGTAGGCGCAGCCGCTGCCGTTTGGCCTTTTATCCATCAAATGAATCCTGCTG
>CBFDBT010000061.1:0-12121 GCA_965603115.1 uncultured Alphaproteobacteria bacterium | reverse complement strand
CGTCAAACTCGGCCGATGCCATCGTTGCACCGTGGATGCCGTCGCGCCCGGTCTTTGAACCGACGTAGATGACCGGATTACCGACACCGGCTGCTTCGGCGTAGAAAATTCGATCCGTCGATGCGATCGCAACCGTCATCGCGTTGACGAGAATATTGCCGTTGTATGATGGGTCAAAATTGGTTTCGCCGCCAATGGTTGGCACACCAACACAGTTACCATAACCGCCAATGCCTTCAACCACACCACCAAGCAAGTGACGGGTTTTACGGTGATCAGGCTCGCCAAACCTGAGGGCATTAAGGTTGGCAACAGGGCGTGCACCCATAGTGAAAACATCTCGCAAAATGCCACCAACACCGGTCGCAGCACCTTGGTAAGGCTCAATGTAGCTTGGGTGGTTGTGGCTTTCCATTTTAAAAATAGCCGCTTGTCCATCACCAATATCGATAACACCAGCATTTTCACCGGGGCCACAGATAACCCAAGGGGCTTCGGTTGGCAGTTTTTTCAAATGAAAACGGGAGGATTTATACGAGCAGTGCTCGGACCACATTACGCTATAAATACCAAGCTCGGTATAATTTGGTTCGCGGCCCATAGCACCGACGATACGGTCATATTCCTTGAGCGTTAGTCCGTGTTCGGTGATCATCTCTGGAGTGATTTTAATATTATCTGACATTGTCTTAACCCAAACTGTTGAGAACTGAGGTGAACATTGCGCGACCATCGGTGCCACCAAGGCAATCCTCAATCATGCGCTCGGGGTGAGGCATCATGCCAAGCACGTTGCCTTTACCGTTCAAGACGCCCGCAATATCGCGCTGTGAGCCATTGATATCGCTACCGTAGCGGAAAGCCACGCGGCCTTCACCCTCTAGGCGGTCAAGGGTTTCATCGTCAGCAAAATAATTACCGTCATGGTGGGCAACTGGAATTTTGATGCTCTGACCTTTTTTGTAATCACTCGTGAAAAGGCTATCGTTATTATCAACGATCAGTTCAACGTCTTTGCAAACAAACTTGAGCCTTGCATTGCGCATTAGGGCGCCGGGCAATAAGCCAGTTTCGGTCAGCACCTGAAAACCATTACACACACCAAAGGTCGGCACGCCGGCGTTGGCGCGCTTGATCACTTCTTTCATGATAGGCGACAGGGCGCTCATGGCACCACAGCGTAGATAGTCACCAAAAGAAAAACCGCCGGGCAGGGCGATAAAATCAACTTTTGCAAAATCTGTATCAAGGTGCCAGATCATGTCTGGCTCGTTCCCTGTAATTTTCTCTAATGCGACAGCCATATCGCGATTACAGTTTGAGCCGGGGAAATTTATAACGGCGGATTTCATTTTTTATTCCAAATCGATGCTGTAGTTTTCAATCACGGTGTTTGACAAAAGCTTTTTGCACATGTCTTCAACGGCGGCTTGGGCCTTGGCAGGGTCAGTTTCTGCAAGCTCCAATTCGATATATTTACCTTGGCGCGCACTATCAACACCGCCAAAGCCAAGACCGGAAAGTGCGTGTTCGATGGCTTTTCCTTGTGGGTCAAGAACGCCATTTTTAAGAGTTACGTGGATTTTAGCTTTCATTTTCTGGATCTCTTTACTTTTTGTGGTCTTCAATTTTAGTGACATCGGCCTCAGGTAAAATCCCTAAACGACGGGCAACTTCTTGGTAGGCTTCCATCTCGCCACCAAGGTCGCGGCGGAAACGGTCTTTATCGAGTTTCTCGCCGGTTTTTAAGTCCCAAAGGCGGCAACTGTCTGGGCTGATTTCATCAGCGAGAATAACTTGATACTCGTCGCCTTCATAGTGGCGGCCAAATTCGATTTTAAAATCAATCAGATGAATGCCAATGGCTGTAAAAACTCCGGAGAGATAGTCATTAACGCGGTGGGCGTAATAGGTCATCTCTTCCAGTTCTTCCTCGTCGCACCAGCCTAAGGTTAAGCAATGCTCTGCAGCAACAACCGGATCGCTCAATTCATCAGATTTAAAGCAATATTCCACCAGTGTATTATCAAGCGGAGTGCCTTCTTCAATGCCGAGACGCTTACAGATGCTGCCTGCGGCGACATTGCGCACGATGATTTCAACGGGAATAATTTCCACACCCTTCACCAATTGCTCACGCATATTGATGCGTTTGATAAAGTGGTTAGGTACATTGATGCGCTCTAGGCCTTGCATCAAATATTCACTGATGTGATTGTTGATCACACCTTTACCGTTCAAGGTGCCTTTTTTCTCGGCATTGAACGCAGTGGCGTCATCTTTAAAATATTGGATAATAGTGCCAGGCTCTTCACCTTGATAGAGGATTTTGGCTTTGCCTTCGTAGATCATTTCGCGGGACATGTTACGGCGAACTCCATAAGGGGTTGGATGAGTTTATATCGCGCGGCGACCATACCTGAAGTCAATATGATTCACAACGGCTGAAAAGCAAAAAATGCAGTTTTTTTGCTAATTTGATATGTATCATGTTGAGCTCTTATATTTTATGACTATATATATTATAGTGGCACTATAACGTGGTAGTATTTTTAAGACAACAGGTGGTATTTATGACAGTATTTGACGATAGAGAGCAAGCATTTGAAGCTGCTTTTTCCCATGATGAAGAGGTAAAGTTTAAAGTTCAGGCGCGGCGTGACAAATTATTTGGTGCGTGGATGGCAGATGTGATGGGCTATAAGGGCGAGGAAGCTGCAGATTATGCTGTGTCTTTTGTTGTAGAGAGCTTAAAGGTGCCGGGAGATACGGATATAACCGATAAAGCTATTGCTGATCTGGCAACCAAGGGCATTACAAAAACTGAAGACGAGCTTAATAGACAGCTTATTGTTTGCCTGCGGGACGCTAAAGACCAGCTCAAAGCCGAAATGACTTTGTAAAGCTGACTTTTATAGACATACGATTAAATGCAAAAAACCCGGAGTTTCTTCCGGGTTTTTTAATGGTTAGTGCCTATTTTCCAAAAACACGTTTAAATATCGTATCAACATGTTGGGTGTGATAATCCATGTTAAACAGTTCAACTAGCTCAGCTTCAGAGACTTTGCTGGTGACAATCTCGTCTTCTTTCAAGAGGTCAAGCAAGTGTTTTGCGCCGCGGCTGTCCCAAACTTCCATTGAGTTTTTTTGCACCAAACGGTAGCTGTCTTCACGGCTGACACCGGCTTGGGTGAGCGCGAGTAGCACGCGCTGGCTGTTCGGCAACCCGCCAAGTTTATTCATATTTTCTAGCATGGTTTCAGGATAAACCAGCAGCTTGTCCATCACCATGGTTAGGCGACCCAGCGAGAAATCGAGCGCGATGGTGGCGTCTGGGCCAATATAGCGTTCAACAGAGCTGTGGGAAATGTCCCGCTCGTGCCAAAGGGCGACATTTTCCATTGCCGGAATTGCCATGGCGCGAATATAGCGCGCTTGACCCGTTAAGTTTTCGGTTAAAATAGGGTTTTTCTTGTGCGGCATAGCACTTGAGCCCTTTTGACCCTTGGAGAAATATTCCTGCGCTTCCAAAACCTCAGTGCGCTGCAAGTGGCGCACTTCAACCGACAGGCGCTCAACGCAAGAGGCGATTACACCGAGAACCGAGAAATACATGGCGTGGCGATCACGCGGGATAACCTGCGTGGATACCGGCTCGACAATAAGGCCCATTTTTTCGGCGACATGCTCTTCCACATAAGGGTCAATATTGGCAAAGGTACCAACAGCACCAGAGATGGCGCAGGTTGCGATCTCGTCGCGGGCTGCAATCATGCGCGTGCGGCAGCGGTCAAACTCTGCGTAGGCTTGGGCCATTTTAAGGCCAAATGTAACCGGTTCGGCGTGAATGCCGTGGCTGCGACCGATGCAGACGTCATATTTATGTTCTTCTGCACGGCGTTTTAAAACAACAAGCAATTTATCGAGGTCTTCAATGATTATGTCTGCTGCTTGTTTGAGTTGAACACTGAGGCAGGTATCGAGAACGTCTGAGCTTGTCATGCCTTGGTGAACAAAGCGGGCTTCGTCGCCAACATGCTCGGCTAGGTTTGTGAGAAAGGCGATTACATCGTGTTTAACTTCAAGTTCAATTTCATCAATACGGTCAATTTCCCATGCACCGCGTTCCCAAACGGCTTTGGCGGCGGCTTCTGGGATGCGGCCTAATTTTGCATTGGCGTCGCAGGCGTGGGCTTCGATTTCAAACCAGATACGGAAACGATTTTCGGCTTCCCAGATATCGGTCATTTGTTTACGGGCATAACGAGGAATCATTGGCTTATGCTTTCTCTAAAAAAGGATACAGAATTTTCACGTCGCGGATAGCAGAAACATAGTTGAGAGTCTATAGTATAGGCGATGACTACTAGCTATAAATCAAACTAAACGCTTTTGAAAGGGGTGTCGGCTCTATTGATCTCTTCGCGTGCGCACCTTAAGGCCTCTTGGTAACTTGGTACTATATGCAGCGCTCTAATATCTACTGAGTCAAAGAAGGCATAGTCTTCATGCTCGTCACTGAGGATAACATCAAGAGCGGTGGCTTTAGTCTTCAAATAGCTCAGAGAAAATTGGATGAGCTTTTCTGACTTTCCGCTCACAGCGCGCAGAAATGTATAAACTGGAGTAGCGTTATCTATCTCAAGGTTAGTTTCTTCGCGAACTTCACGGATCAGCGCATCGGCGAGATTTTCGCCTTCGTCAACGCCGCCACCAGGCAGATCCCAGCGTCCGTCATTCGGTCGCTTTAGCAGTAAAATTTTATCGTCACTGGTTACAATAACGGCTTTTACAGTGAGTGGTCGGTGTTCAGCCGTGTCTCGAAGTTCAGGCTCTAGATCAAGTAGTTTTTGCATTGTGGAGCCCCCGCTAAAAAAAGACAAATAGGTATTATTTTCTCATGCCATAATCACTTACTAAAAATCAATTGCTAATTATGGACATAATGACACAGGCTACAGCAGCCCAAGAGATTTGAAACTTGAATGACCTTTTTTGCCAATGATTAAATGGTCATGGATTGTAATGTTTAACTTGGAACAAGCGTCCTGTATTTCTTTGGTCATCGCAATGTCACCTTGACTTGGCGCTGTATTCCCGCTGGGATGATTGTGCACCAAAATAAGGGCGCTGGCATGTAGGTCGAGCGCACGCTTGACCACTTCGCGTGGATAAACGGGTGTGTGATCAACCGTACCTTCTCCTTGTAGCTCATCAGCAATGAGAGTATTTTTTCGGTCGAGAAAGAGAATGCGGATTTGCTCGGTTTTTCTGTGCGCCATTGCGGTGCGGCAATAATTAATCAATGCTTGCCAGCTTGAGAGCACAGGCTTGTCCATTATTTCTTCTCGGCTTAAGCGAACGGCAACTTCTTGCATCATCTTGATACCAGATATGGCGGTTTCACTTAGGCCTTTAAATTCCTGCAAGCGCTCAGCAGGGGCAGCTATGACCGATGCGAATGAGCCGAATGTGGATAACAGGTCTTTAGCTAAGGGTTTAACGTCGCGTCTAGGGATAGCTTGAAAGAGGATAAGCTCTAAGAGTTCATAATCGGCCATGGCTTCACCGCCTGCCTTCATAAAACGGTCACGCAGTCGCTGTCGGTGTCCTATATAGTGAGGCGGGGTTTTGGCTTTTCCGTCATCGCTCATAAGCTTTAGGGCCTTTTGTTAGCCAGTAAAATTAAACTTTTGTATAGGGTGGATTATCAAGTCCGGTTTGTGATTTGGTGAAAACTTCATACCCATCCTCAGTGACCGCCAGAGTATGTTCAAATTGCATCGAAAGCGACCTGTCGCGAGTGACAGCTGTCCAGCCATCGTCCAGAACCTTTGCAGCAGGTTTGCCGGCATTGACCATAGGCTCTATTGTGAAGAACATGCCTACTTTAAGCTCAGGACCCGTTCCGGGCACGCCATAGTGTAATACACTCGGCTCATCATGAAAAACACGCCCTATGCCGTGGCCGCAAAAATCACGGACAACAGAAAATCGGTTTTCTTCAACGTAGCTTTGAATTGCATGACCAATGTCTCCAAGGCGGGCCCCGGGTTTAACCATCTCAATGCCTTTCCATAGGGCATTGAAGGTAACGTCGCACAGGCGCTGTGAAAGCAGTTTTTGTTTGCCAACAAAATACATACGACTGCTGTCACCATACCAGCCGTCTAAAATAACGGTGACATCAATATTAACGCTATCCCCTTCTTTAAGCTTTTTAGGGCCCGGAATGCCGTGACAGATAACATGATTAATCGATGTGCAAATGGACTTTGGAAAGCCTTTATAATTTAGCGGTGCATTAATGGCACCGTGACTCTCAACAAAATCATGACATAGGGTGTTTAGCTCATCGGTCGTGACGCCCGGAACCACATAAGGGACTATGAAATCTAGTGTATCTGCAGCCAGCTTACCAGCTGCACGCATGCCTACCATATCTTCTGCTTTATGGATTTTAATTGAGCCATCACGTTGAGTGCTTAGGCTTGCATCACTATAATTCATTATATCTTTACCTTATGTTGCAGTCATTGTTGTCGCTTTGTTATGCAAAAGCTTGCCTTGGTCAATGTCATTATGAGATTTTATGCTATAAAAGACAATATTTGTATTCTTTTGATAGTATTTTTTAATTTTCCAAAAAAAGCACGCAAATTACTCTTCTTTGATAATTAACTTTATGTTGCATAAGTAAGCAAATGCAATAATTACTTTATAATAGCATTTTAACTGGGCCTCTGAGTTTTATTTCTTCATCTGTGATCGTGCAGTCATAGGCAAGGATTTCAACACCGGCGTCGCTTGCCGCGCTGAGGGTTTCGGCGTAAGTGGGGTCAATATCTTCTGCTACACTAAAGGATGTGCAATCACTACGCTGGATTAAAAAGAGCATAACAGAGCGGTGACCTTCTTTTACCATTTGGCTTAGCTCGATTAAATGTTTTGCTCCTCGTTTTGTAACGGCATCGGGAAAGCGAGCTTGCGCGTCTCTTTCAAGGGTCACGCTTTTTACTTCAACGTAACAAGTGTTTGGGGTTTTATCGTCAGCGGGGTCACTGAGCAGGATATCGATACGGCTATTGTCACCGTATTTAACTTCACGTTTTAAAGAGTTATAGCCTTCTAGTTCCATTATCCTATTTTCTTCGATGGCTTCTTCAACGATGGTATTGGCGCGACTTGTGTTGATGCCAACGAGACTGCTACCCACATCTATTAACTCCCACCGATAGTCAAGTTTGGCTTTTGGGTTGGTGTTTGGGGATAAATAGACAGGGCTGTCGGGGGCTGATAGGCCCAGCATTGAACCAGTATTGGCGCAGTGGGCAACGCTTGTGCTGCCATCATCGAGTATAACATCAGCGAGAAAACGCTTATAACGCTTAATAAGACGCGCTTTGATAAGTGGGGGTGAAAACTTCATGTTTGGCAAGCTAAACGACGTCTATATTTATTTCAAAGATAAAAATTCACAATATTACCATTATGGTATGGACAGGACTTAAAACATTGTGTAGCTAAAGCCACCAACTACCGTTCGCGCCCGTGGCGAAACTGGTAGACGCAAGAGACTTAAAATCTCTCGTTCTTTATGGACGTGCCGGTTCGAGTCCGGCCGGGCGCACCACTTCCCAAACCGCATTAGTATGCAAGCATGTTAATGCGTATTCTTTTACTATATGATCTCATGGCTAAGGGGTGATGTGATGATGCGGTTGCCATTTGGCAACCGTCCATAAATCAGGGTGTCGCTTTCCCCCGCTATTGAAAACGCCATCTTAGCCAAGCTACCACCCGGCTC
Organism: uncultured Alphaproteobacteria bacterium; assembly: GCA_965603115.1. Classification (GTDB taxonomy): domain Bacteria; phylum Pseudomonadota; class Alphaproteobacteria; order Sphingomonadales; family Kordiimonadaceae; genus CBFDBT01. The sequence goes on along the minus strand of CBFDBT010000061.1, from coordinate 4,311 downwards.
CTGCAGGGTCGCACTTTTGTGCGTACTATCATCGCGGAAATCAATAGCCAGATCATTCGTCCCAGTTGAAATTAGAAAAGCTCGCATGCGTTTGCACCAGTTGGTGAGCATCTCTGGAGATGTGGGGTCATTTTCAAGGCCGGTTTCGAGTATCCATGCTGCGGAGTTAATGTCAGCAAGAGAAGGGTTGGACCCTTGAAGATAGGCGCGTCCATCGTGGATTTGCCTGAGCACGAGGGCCGCATGGGCCTTGAGGCTGCGTTTGTCAGTCATCGTTGAGATATTATCTCGCCAGTGAGCGAGCGCCATCGGCATGCCGCGGTTGCCATTGGGAAAAAGGCTGGGCTCAGCAATGGTATCTTCGAGCAGGATGATACAAGCAGGCTCCCCGAGAATAGTGATGCCCTCTATCTGGATAGCGGCGCTCGAAGCCATGCTGCTGGCTAGTCCCTTACTGTGTTGCCAAGGGACAGATTTTATCCCGAGTGCCATTTTAAGAGCATTGCCAGCCGCTTCATCGCTATAATCTAGAATGACCATGTTTGAAGCCTTAGCTATAGTAGTTAAAATCTATGAAGTTAACCGCACTGTGCGCGGTGTAGCATCATATGGTCCGCGAGCACCGCGGCCATCATGGCTTCAGCGATGGGCACAGCGCGAATACCAACACAAGGATCATGACGACCCTTGGTTACCACATCCACCTCTTCGCCGTCGCTATCAATGCTTTTGCGTGGGATCATAATAGAACTGGTGGGCTTGATCGAAAAGCGGCAAATGATTGGCTGTCCACTTGAAATCCCACCTAAAATTCCGCCTGCGTGATTACTGAGAAACTCAGGACTACCATCAGCGCCCATACGAATTTCATCAGCATTTTGCTCTCCGGTGAGGGCGGCAACAGCCATTCCATCACCAATTTCAACGCCTTTGACGGCATTAATGCTCATCATAGCGGCGGCTAAATCTGCATCGAGTTTGCTATAAATCGGTGCGCCCCATCCGGCAGGCACGCCTTCGGCGACAACTTCGATAAGGGCACCAATACTGTTGCCGGATTTTCTAAGGTCTGTGAGGTCCTTTTCCCAAAGCTTGGCGGTCTCGGCGTCGGGACAGAAAAAATCATTGCTTTTTACTTCATCCCAATTGAGGCGACTGCGGTCAATTGCTCGCGCGCCCATTTGCACCATGCCAGCGCGGATAATAATGTCTTCACCAATGATTTTGCGTGCTACAGCACCCGCTGCTACGCGCATGGCTGTTTCGCGTGCGCTTGAGCGACCACCACCACGGTAATCGCGAATGCCATATTTAGCATCGTAAGTAAGATCCGCATGACCCGGGCGATAGCGTTTGGAAATGTCACTATAATCTTTGCTGCGTTGGTCGGTATTTTCAATGAGAAGCTGGATAGGCGTTCCTGTAGTTTGTCCTTCAAAAACGCCAGATAGAATACGCACCTGATCAGCTTCTTGGCGCTGGGTGGTAAATTTACTTTGCCCCGGACGGCGTTCGTCGAGATAGGGTTGAATATCGGCTTCACTCAGTGCGATACGTGGCGGCACCCCATCAATGGTGCAGCCAATAGCAGGTCCATGAGATTCCCCCCATGTGGTCACACGAAATAATTTTCCGTAAGTATTGTAAGACATCAACCTATCCTGTGTTTAGTAACAATTATTTTACGACTCTGTAAAAAGCTTCATCGCGTCTTCGTCGGTTGGCATGCAGGTGGTGTTAAAGCCACCATCGACATAGTGATTTTCTCCGGTTACGCCAGACGAGAGGTTGCTGAGCAAATAAAGTCCTGCCCCTGCCACATCATCCATTGTGATGTTGCGCTTTAGGGGAGCATTTTTCTCATTATACTTCAATAGCATACGAAAATCCCCAACGCCAGAAGCCGCAAGGGTTTTCATCGGCCCTGCGGAAATGGAGTTAACGCGAATATTACGCTCGCCCAAATCCCGTGCCATATAGCGAGTGCTGCATTCGAGGGCTGCTTTGGCAACGCCCATAACATTATAGTGAGGCACGACTTTTTCTGAGCCATAATAGGTAAGCGTCAACATGGAGCCACCCTCGTTCATCATTTTCTCCAGGCGCTGCGCTACGGATACAAAGCTGAAGGCACTGATATTCATTGTCATCAAAAAGTTATCAAGGCTTGTGTCAATATAGCGGCCTCTCAGCTCACTTTTATCCGAATAGCCAACAGCATGGACAAAAAAGTCAATATTGTCCCATTTGGCGGCGAGCTGATCTGCCATCGTATCGATCGACTCTTGGCTAGATACATCACATTCAACCATAAAGTCAGAACCGATAGACTGAGCTAGCGGCTTTACGCGTTTAGCAAGCGCTTCTCCTTGATAAGAAAAAGCAACCTCTGCGCCTTGCTCAGCACAGGCTTTGGCGATACCCCATGCCATAGAGCGGTCGTTAGCAACGCCCATGATTAGTCCACGTTTTCCGGCCATTAATTTTGTCATTTGAACTCCCATAGACTATATAAAACTTAACAAAATAAAGATTAGATTATCCTACACATTCAGGCATTTAGGTCAATCATCACTATCTGATTGGATAGGGCCTTCTTTTGTCTGTCTCGCGACTGTATAGGCTGCATTAAGCTCTGCGCCAAGGATAAAACCAATCGCCACCACATAACAAAAGAGCTGCGTGATAACCACACCAGCGAGAGAGCCGTATGTTATATCGTATGTGTTGGCATATTTTAAATAGGTGCTAAGGCCCGCGGATGTGAGGAGTAGAGTTAAAAGTGTAAAAAGAGCGCCTGGCATTTTATAAGATTTTTTGACTTGGCGAGGCGTGAGGGCGAGATAGACACCATATAGCCCCGTTAGCAACACGGCGGGGCTGACAAAATATTTTAACCAAACCCAAAGCTTTAATATGCCTTCATTTAAAGTATCAGGGAAAAGATTTGCTACGGCTATTATGGCGGGTGGTCCGATAACTTGCACCGACACCGCTACCATTATCAGGGATGCTGCTATGATCACGACGAGTAGGCTTTCCAAACGCCTTATCCAAATGGCTTTAGCGTGATGGCGACCAAAAGCTTTAATCAAGCTTACCCGCGCGGCTTCAACGCCAGAGCCTGCCGTCCACAGAGCGATTAAAATTGAGAAGGTCAGTATTTCACCGCGAGTATTTTTAACAATACCACTGATCGGCCCGCTTAATACCTCAGCCACCTTTGGCGGGAAGTTTTCCATCATCATGGCGATGGCCTCAAGGCCTTTATCGGTTTGTCCAAGAAAGCCGGAAAGTGCAACGAGAAATATAAGAAAAGGAAAAAGGCTCAGCATCGTAAGGAATGCCATGTTGCCTGCCGACACAGGCCCGTCATGGGTGTAAAACCCGATGAAAGATTCTTTGAAGCGATGTAGATGTTCTATCATGCGAACAGACTAGGGCGTGAGACCCTTCTTTTCAAGAGCCTCTCCATCTTCGCTTTGATTTTAATTAAAAGCCTGAGTCTTTTCTCAGCTCTTCGCCGCTTTTGCCGTCCCAGTCTTTAAGGAATTTTTCTAGTTCTTTGTCGCGCTCTTTGGGCACCATGATTTTAAGCGTGACATATTGGTCGCCTTTTTCAGTGCCTTTATGGATGCCTTTGCCGCGCAGACGAAGGCGTTTACCAGAAGAAGAACCACGTGGTATTTTTATTGTGAGCTTACCGTGAATGGTAGGCACTTCTATTTGAGCGCCGAGAACAGCTTCATCAATTGAAATGGGTAGCTCTAAAGAGATGTTATTATTATCGCGCTTGAAAAGCGGGTGTTCAGCAATGGATATTTTGACAATCGCATCACCAGTGGTGCCGCCAGCAAGTCCGGCAGAACCCTTGCCTTTAAGGCGGATTTGCTGACCATTAGTAATGCCAGCCGGAATTTTAATGTCGATTTCTTTACCGTCATCAAGCGTTAGGCGACGACTACTGCCCTTTGCGGCTTCTTCAAAGCCAATGGTAACTTTGTAGTTTTTATCTGCGCCCTGACGAGACGATCCAGCCCCAGCGCCAAAGGGATCACCCCCAGGGCCTCTAGTTCTCGCATTACCACCCCTATTACCCCTGCCAAATCCGAAAAGATTAGAGAAAATATCTTCTTCTTGTGAGGACCCAAACGAGCTTGCACGGTTTCCGTAAGCCTTATTATAAGCATTGGCAAAGTCGTGGGGGCCGCCACCTTGTGCGCCGCCAAATCCTCCGCGTTCATTGCCTTGGTCATCAATTTCACCGCGGTCATATCGGGCACGTTGTTCTTTGTCGCCTATAATTGAGTA
>CBFDBT010000060.1:0-12675 GCA_965603115.1 uncultured Alphaproteobacteria bacterium | reverse complement strand
CTTGTTTGTTCTGCTGCGTGTGGTCCTGTGCTAAAAGTGGACTAGTGGCAAATGTCCCAACGATCACAAGCATTGAAGCGGAATTTAAAAGACGGGTTACTTTAGTATTGTGTGCATCGCCAGACACACCTGTAGTGTTATTCATAAACATAATATTTCTCTCAATAGAAATTTAAAACATACAAAGAGCCGCTCACGCACCTTTTGATGCCGTGAAAGTAAGCTCTATTTCGTGATGATTAAATGTTGAGAGTGGGAGGGGCGCGACCCGGAGGTATGCTCCAGTGTCGACGGGATACGACAAAAGCTACAGCCCTTGGCAACTCGGGAATGGCAGGGAGAATGTCTTTTAGAAAAATAGGGCCTTGAGAGGCAAGAGTATAAATTTGCGATGGCGAGCACTGGGAGCAATTTTCTCCATCACAGATATCACAACCATCGGGCGGGCATATGTGACCCCGGGCTTTCGTGAGCGTCTCATCGTCTGATGATTCACTCGTCGCGCCCATGTCATGGCCTTCGTGGCCTTCATGCGACATGGCTTGCACTGTGCTGGCATCGTCAATGTCCATCGCCATCAGGCAGGACCCGCTCGCACCCAAAATACCTTGCACCAGCAAAGCTAAAACCAGCGCAAAAGACAGCACTGCCCTGTTTTGATGTGTGAGTATCTCTTGTATGCGTCGCATAGCGGTCAAAAATCCTGCATTTTTAGATCTTCTAGTCGATTGGCTGTTACAATGCTGTAACATTAGCGAGGACAGATAACAGGTAATTGACTAAAATCAAGATATTTCAAAAAAATGACATATATGGTAGCCGAGGAGGGACTTGAACCCCCGACACGCGGATTATGATTGCCCTAAAATATCGTTTAAAAACAAGGGTTTAAAATTTAATATTATTTAATATCAACAAGTTATCATCACATATGCTCACTTGAGATCACACCAGATCACTTTAGATATACTCGCTCACTGTGCCATGAGTGTGCCACGAGAAATATCTAAAATGCGGATCTTTACGTTTTATCTTGCGCCAATTCGGTTAGAACAGATTCGAGGGTATCCAATCCCTCATGGAGAATTTCATCACTCGCGGTAAGGGCTGGTAAAAAGCGGATCACATTGCCTCTAATACCGCAAGACAAGAGAATAAGACCCTTTTCAGCGGCCTTTTGCACCACAGAAGCGGTAAGACCAGCGTCCGGCTGATCTACATTTCCATGCACCACCAGTTCAATCGCCATCATAGCGCCAAGATTACGGATATCGCCGATACAATCCAGACCGCTCGCTTGCATCGCCGCCAGTCGCTGATTGAATAGCCCACCAATTTGATTGGCGCGCTCGCACAGGCCGTCTTCTTCAATAATATCCAGTACTTTCAGCCCAGCCACACAGCCCAGAGGAGAACCGCCGTAAGTGCCGCCAAGGCCACCGGGGGCCGCTGCGTCCATCACGTCAGCTTTACCAATGACACCTGAGATAGGGAATCCGCCCGCCATCGCCTTAGCAACCGTTATCAAATCAGGTTCGATATCACTATATTCTGTCGCAAATATTTTACCCGTGCGCGCAAAGCCTGTTTGGATTTCATCACAAATCAACATAATATCGTGTTTATCGCATAGCCCGCGCAATGATTGCATGAAGGATTTAGATGCTGCATAAAATCCACCCTCGCCCTGCACTGGCTCGAGAATAATAGCTGCCACTTTAGCTGGCTCGATGTCCGATTTAAAGATATCTTCCAGTGCACTTAGTGACATTTCTTCGGTGATGCCGTGATAGTCGATAGGATAAGGTGCATGATAAATATCGCCGGGGAAGGGGCCAAACCCAACCTTATAGGGCGCAACCTTTCCGGTGAGCGCCATGCCCATCATTGTGCGGCCATGAAAGCCGCCTTTAAAGGCGATAATGCCGGGACGACCTGTTGCGGCCCGCGCGATCTTGATGGCATTTTCAACAGCCTCAGCACCCGTGGTGAGAAATATTGTTTTCTTCGGCGTATTGCCGGGCGCTAACGCATTGAGTTTTTCTGCAAGCTCAATATAACTCTCATAAGGATTTACCTGAAAGCAAGTATGAGAGAAATTATCTAGCTGGGCTTTAACCGCATCGATAATGCGAGGGTCGCCGTGACCTGTGTTGCAAACAGCAATGCCCGTGGCAAAATCAATATAACGCTTGCCCTCCACATCAATAAGCTCAGCATTTTTTGCCTTAGCGGAAAAACGCTGGTGCATGGTGCCAACACCGCGAGGAATAGCCGCTTCGCGGCGTGCCCATAATTCTTTATTGGTTACAGTCATGTTCCCAGTCCTCCCATAAGACAATATTTAATTTCGGTATAATCTTCGATGCCGTATTTTGAGCCTTCGCGACCGATGCCGCTCTCTTTCACCCCGCCGAAAGGCGCAACTTCGGTCGATATAATACCTTCGTTAATACCAACCATGCCATATTCAAGAGCTTCAGCCACTCGCCAAACGCGGCCAATATCCCTGCTGTAAAAATAGGCGGCCAAGCCGTATGGCGTATCGTTAGCCATTGCCACAACTTCATCTTCGGTTTTGAATTTGAAGATAGGTGCTACGGGACCAAAAATTTCCGCATTGGCAATAGTCATATCCATAGTGACATTTGCAACCACCGTTGGGTCAAAAAAGGTGGGACCAGCTTTATGGCGATTGCCACCAAGTGAGACAGTAGCGCCTTCATCTAGGGCTGATTTCACAAGGCCCGCTACTTTATTGACAGCCGCCTCATTGATAAGCGGTCCAATTGCTACACCCTCGTCAGCGCCGTTGCCTACAGTCAGGGCTTTAACGGCTGCGGTGAATTTTTTCACGAAAATAGCATAGATACCTTCTTGGACAAAAAAGCGGTTCGTGCAGACACAAGTTTGGCCCGCATTGCGATATTTAGATGCAATGGCGCCGGCAACTGCCGCGTCAACATCCGCATCATCAAAAACGATGAAAGGTGCATTGCCGCCAAGTTCCATGCTCACTTTTTTAACCGTGCCAGCACATTGCTGCATCAAAAGCTTGCCAATTGCCGTCGAACCAGTGAAAGAGAATTTTCTTATTGTCGGATGCGTTGTCAGGATTTGGCCAATGGCAGCAGGATCAGTGCCTGTGACTATAGTGAAAACACCATCGGGAATACCAGCGACCGCCGCAAGCTTTTCAAGGGCGAGAGCTGTCAGCGGTGTCGCTTCAGCCGGCTTAACAATCGCCGTACACCCAGCCGCCAAGGCAGGGGCCACCTTACGCGTAATCATCGCCAGCGGAAAATTCCACGGCGTGATAGCAGCTACTACTCCGATGGGCTGCTTGAGTGTGATAATACGCGCGTTGCTGTTGTGCGTTGGGATAACATCGCCGTATATGCGCTTGCCTTCTTCTGCGAACCACTCAATGAAGGAAGCACCGTACGCCACTTCTCCGCGCGATTCTGCCAGTGGCTTACCGCATTCAGCTGTCATAATCGCGGCTAACTCTTGTGTGTGCTCTATAATCAGCTCAAACCAACGGCGCAGGATAGAGGCGCGCTCTTTGGCGGTTCTTGCTGACCAGCCTTTCATGGCATGAGATGCATGCTCAACTGCATGCTCAACTTCGCTTGTTGACCAGTCTTTCACGGTTGCTATCGCATCACCCGTTGCCGGATTAGAGACACGCAAACCTTTATCGTAGCCAACATAGTCTGCTACTAAATCAGGTAAAATAAACATGAGCTATCCTTTATTTTATAACTGCAGCATTACTTGTTGCGCTGTGGAACAATTAAGCTACCGAGAGTATCAAGATAGTTCTCTCGATTTGCCATGCCCTCATGGGGATAGTTATGGGCCGCGTCTCTAAAACTCTTCAGGGGTTGGCATAGCCCCATGATGCCACGCTCACGCGTTCGGCGGACACGGTCCATATCAACTTCAACCAACATAATTTCTTCGTTGATGCTCGCGCTGTGAATGATATCGCCTTCAGGGCCGACAAGTTGAGATTTGCCCCATGCCTGAGCGCCAGCTCCATTAACATCAACGACATAACATTGTTGCTGGGCAGCTGTTGCACGGACAATAGCAAGTTCAATATCGCGGTCCTGTGTATTGGTCAGTGTTGGGTGAATAAGCACCTCAGCACCTTCGCTCACCATCGCCCTGCTGTTTTCTGGAAACCACATGTCATAACAAATTGAAACGCCAAAACGGCCCACATCTGGAATATCAAAAACGCAAATTTCCTGCCCTTCTTCCACGCCTTTTTCATAGGGGTAAAATGGATACATTTTACGGTAGCGGGTGACCACCTCACCGTCCGGATTGATAACAGGAGTAGTGTTATACACTTTGCCATCTGCTTTTTCATAAAGAGAACCGGGTATAAACCAGATACCCAAATCTTTTGCCAAAGCACAAAGTTTGTCTTCGGTATTTGATGGTAGCGCCTCAGCCGAGCCCGTGACTGCACCACAGATCGCAAGCTCGCTTACCACGACCATTTGTACCCATGGAAATCGTGCGAGGGCTGCACGGGTTTTTTTAATCACCAAATCAAGGTTATTGTTAGGTGCGAGATCTATTTGCAGACCTGCTATTGCAAAATGAGTCATGGCTTACGCCTTTCCTGTATTATCATTGTTAGATTTTTGGTCCAGCATTTTTGCCGGGACGTAAGCCACCGCAGCGCACAGAACAAGTCCTACTGCGGCAAGATTAAGTATTACTGTGAAATTGCCTTCACCAACGAGCATGGCGGCTATCATCGGCCCTGAAGCCAGCCCCATCTTGGAGACGAACCCTGCCATAGCAGCTGTACGGCCTTTTTCATCAAAGGCCGATGCAAGCCCAAGTAAATAGGGGATCAAGAATGCCCACATCACGCCGGTGATGGCATTGGCAAGGAAATAGATCGTGGAAGACCCTGACCAATGGAATGCCATGGTACCAGCAATAGCAATGATCAAACCCAAAGATATAGGCAACGCACGCCCGAAACGCACACCAAAAACATAAACCAGCACAGCGCCACCAATGGCCACCCAGTTAGCCACGCTAACCATTGTGCTCATTTTATCTGTGGTTAATCCCTTATCCTTGCCCAACTCAAAAACGTAATCCGCTACGCCCATATTGGCTGCTTGGAATAAGAAAATAGCCATTAGAGCCAAACCAAGCGGTCTGATAGCAACCCCATCAAGCCAACCATCAGTTTTACTCTCGGCCTTGTGATGCTTTGTTGTATAGTCAGCTATGAAGGGCACCATCAATAATGTTATTGAGCTGAAAATTATCAAGGCCCAAAAAACAGCGCTATACCCCATGCTTTGAACCAAACCTGGCACAAACATTATGCCGATGCTGCCAAAACTATATTGCACAACAAGCAACATGCCAAAAACACGGTCAGGGGACTTTGTGCGCGCAATCACGCTAAAGCCTGTACCAACCAAAAAACCACCGAAAGACCCTTGCAGAAAACGTATGGCGATGAGTGCGTCGCCATCGCGTATGGTCATGGATAGAAAGTCTATCGCTATAATAATAACGAGCACTGTATAGGCCACTTTGCGCCATGGGAGACGCCCAGCAGAAAATACCGCCATCAGTGCACCAAAGGCGGCACCATATTTATTGGCAGCTGTGATATAGCCTGCGGTCTCCAAGCTAAGCCCCAAGCCATCTACAAAGGCCGATAAAAAAGCGCCACCCAAGTTTACGTAAAATAGTCCCGCAGTTGAAAGGAACGAGAGCAAGAGTGCCGCAATTAATCCCTCCGGTGCTGCCTTAGGCATAGAAAATCCAGTTTTAGTGGTGATATTCGTTGTATCAATCATTATTTGGCTCCCCACAGAGTGGCCTTATTTTATCAAGCTCATAAAGAGCTTCTAAAAAAGCATGCTTGCCGCCATCGCTGATGTTATAAAAGCCCATTTCATTAGGTAGTATCACAGCGGATAACCCTCCGTAGCCTGACATAAACGGCAACCACTTTTCTTTGGTACAATTAAGCTTTTGCTGAATATTATAAACCCAGAACCCCTTGTTGTATTTGATAAGCCCATTAGCATTTGGTCTAGATATTTGCTCTGCTGCCATGCCTCTATCATTATCATCGTTCTGCATGACAGACTTATACAGGTCTGATGCAAAAACATCATGCGGCTGCAATGCTTTGTTATGGCCGCCAATAAACCAGACCAGCTTGGCAAAGTCATTTCGGTTAAGCAGTAGCCCCCAACCGGAAAATGGTTGTGCTACATCATCATAGGTGCGTCGTGTCCATTTTGCAGAAGCACTCAATCCCAGAGGCTCGAATATATCTTTAACAATTATGTCATCAAAAAAGTCCGCTTCAGCGCCCTTTTTTGAACGCCAGAAAGCATTAAGAGCAGTGCCCAAAATATAGGTATCAGATGTGTGATAAACAAACACTTCACCTGGTGCCGCTTTATGAGGGAAATGCTCACAAGTAAATTTTAATTTCTCAGCATGCGTCTTGGTTGTGAAAAGAGGAATATACTCTTTAGAATCTTCATCAGCTTCAGGTTTAGTAGAGTTATGATTACCCGTTGCCATGTTTAGCGCATCAATAAACCGTACGTCCTGCCACGCCTCGCCTTGGCATTCGGGCACATAATCAGCGACCTTTAGCTGCCCGACGCCCGGGTATAATTTTTCAAGCCGCATTAGGGCAAAAGAGGCAACGATCGACTTGGCGAAGGAATATGAGGGCATTAGCATCTGACCGCAGTGGGGGTAAGTGCCGGTGCGGGTTTGGCAGCCACTCACATAATGTACGCCTTCAAGAAGAACACCAAAATGAGACATGTTTTCTGGCTGTATGCGCGCAGATTCTGCTATGCCATCCGGGTTCACATCAGGGTAGGCTGTGATTAAATCGGTTATCGGCTTTGTGGGAAGGTTATGGGCTTGCTCACGCTTGTAAGCGGCAATTGTTGGTGCGGACTGCTCTTGAGGCTCACTCGTCCACTCAGCATCAAATTCAGCGTCCAAATCAAACTTAACATAGAGGCAGGTTTCGCTAGCGATAGAAAGATGGGCTTTGCTTGGCGTCTTTCCCTGATAAATTTCCAGAGATAAAACACCATTATGAATGCAGTTTTCATTCTTTTCCATCAATGCCACAGGAAGTGAAAGGCTTTGCCCGCCTTTGACAGGAATAATATTCCCCGGAGATAAAACCCATTCCCAATTGGGGTGGTCACTGGCAATTGCCCCTGAAATTATGGGTATAATCGCCTTTCCTTCTTGCACAAAAGCAAAAGAAAATTTCGGGAGCTCATTCCAACGAAATTGTGCGTCTTTTGTAACACCAATGGTATCGCGCAAAACATGTGACTTAACCAAGGCCCCATCTACAGCAAGTTCGAGGCGCCCATCCATAGGTCTATCAACAGTGAAAGCCACCGTACTCATTATGCTCAAAAGGGCAGCTATGATCACAAGCATTCTCATACTGCAATTCCCGCATCTTCAAATATTGCTTTGAGCGGCGCTAATTCGCTTTCATAGTGGCGCCACTTTTCGACACTGCTTTTGTATATCGGCTGCCGAACCTGCGCTGCACTGGCGGTCGCGGACGCGCTTTTATTTGCATGAAAATCAAGACAGGCATCTTCCCACTCTAACCCACAGCGCTCTATCATGCGGCGTGATTGGTCTTCCTGATTTGCGACGAGCACCTCATAATCAACATCCAAAATACGATCGGGTAGTTCACGGCGCCAATGCTCCATAAGTCCATGATAAGCAACATAATATGCGCCCAAATCTTCTAATGAGTAGGAAAAAGGATAGCCCATACGAAAGAGAGTTTTATACATCGCATAGCAGCTATCCATTGGATTGCGGCGCAAGTGGATAATCTTTGCGTTCGGTAGCGCTTTGGCTATCAGCCCAATATAGAGGAAATTGGCGGGCGTTTTGTCGATGAGGTATGGGGCTTTTATTCCACGGCCTCGGGTACTGTCAGTATAATCATTGCCCAGAGCGTCAAAATTTAGCGAGATTGATTTTTCTATTAATTCCTCTTTAGAGCTAACTTTTCCAGCCAATCGAGTTAAGGCCATGGCAAAGTCAGGCGCTTCGCCCAGACTTTCTACTTTAGAATGACTAGCTAAAATGCGCTCAACAAGAGTGGTGCCAGAACGCGGCAGCCCGAGAATAAATAGTGGGGTATCGCTTGGGGATTTGCCCTGAACAACTTTATTTGAGAAAAACTGTCCTGTCATACATTCAGCAATTTTCGCCATAGCAGAGACATCGTCTTGCACGTTATAATTCAGTAAGCTGCTGCGAAGGTCTGCACCATTTTTTAAGGCGCTGAAGGAAAAGGCATTTTCTCCCAAATCTTCATATTCTTTAGCAAGCGCATAATAGAGCGGCACTAATCCTTGCTGATTGTGCTTGTTCTTTTCTATACCAATTTTTATTTCTGGAATATGATTGCTCTCTTTGGTTTGTTTTCGCAGCCCGGCACGATTATAATAAGCATCACAATCACTTGGATTGAGCCTAATTACCTTAGAATATTGCGTGTCGGCCTCAGCGAGCTTTCCAACAGCGAGAGCTGCAGATGCGCAGTTATATAATGTTTGAGGTTCGTCCTTTAAAAAAATACGCGCTTGATCATAACAATGATACGCATCATGAAGATTTCCTACCTGCGTATGAACTTCTCCCAACTTACTCCATAGCCTAGCATCCTGACCAGCTAGGCTATGTAATATTTTTAAAGTTTTATTTGCTTCTGCAAGCTGGCCATTGTTCATTAAGGCTTCTAACAAAAGCATTTGTCCCGAAATAGAAGAGGGTTCAATTGCAACCACCTTTTCGGCACAATCAAGTTGTTGAGTAATATTCGACTGAGATTGGGAAATCCAACCGAGATGGAGCCACCCTTCAATGCGATCAGGATACATATTAATCAATTGATGACAGGCGGCGATTGCTTCATCAGCTTTTCGCTCTTTCATCAATTGATTAATATGTTGAATGGTCTTTTGCATCAGACGCACCTTCCTTGTTGATTGACATAATGGATATCAACCATGTGATAGTTAAGGGCCGGAATGCAACTATTATTGCCTCCAGCCCTTAGCCAATTACTTAGAAGTTATACTTTAGAGCCACACCTATAGTGCGTGGCAATGCGATGTCGTGGTTTGCACCACTACCATAGTAGTTTACAGATGGGAGAGTGCCACCCCATCCTTCTGAGCGAACACCAGTGATACCTTTGTTATTGAATACGTTCTTAACAAAGATTGAAACATCAACGTTTTCCCATGCAAATGTACCATTTACATTCCAAAGTGAGAAGCTTGGAAGGGTTTCACCATAGATTGAAACACCAGTAACATTTACACTGTTTTCGACCTCAGACTGTAGGTATCCGTCAAGACGACCGTAGAACATAATGTTATCAGTAACTGCTGTTTGGTAATCAAGAGCTACATTAAACATATGTTGTGGCACACCAGGAAGCTTGTTGCCATCTGGCGCATCGACAAAACCATCCTGACCATACATGTCGCCGTCTAATTTAGCATCGACATAAGCGTAACCAACCGTAGCACGTAAATTATCAGCTAACTCACCAATCAACTCTACCTCAAAGCCTTTTGTGGTCGCTTTGTTAGGCGCTACATCGTATTTATTGCCAACACCTCCAGAGTTGCCAACTACAAAGAAGCCACCATTTGGTGACGCTGTGTTTAACTGTGGATCTGACCAATCAACATAAAAGGCACTCACGGTATATGAGAAAGCATCAGTTTTACCCTTCGCGCCAATTTCAAAGTTGTCAACACTATCGGCACCATACTTGAACCAAGCGTCATCTTCACCATACCATGGCCCACCATCTGCAAGGACAGGTACCGGCACAGCATTAGCACCACCACGACGATAGCCTTGCGAGAATGTACCAAAAACCATGGCATCATCAGTTACGTCATAAGAAAGGTTAACCTTGAACAACACATCTTTGTTCTTTTCAGTAGCATTTGCCACGGCACCACCGGATACAAACCATGGGAAGATCATATCAGCATCAGTTGTCACTTCACTATCGAACCAACGCGCACCAGCAGTTACATGGAATTGCTCTGATACATCATAAGTGACCTCACCATAGAAGGCTAGTTCTTTGGATGTTGTAAGGGAGTTATAATCCCAGTCCTGATCTCCGCTATCAGCATTGACCCAATCAAGCCAAACAGGAAATGTTCCACCATACAGAGCGAGGGCATGATCAAGTGCTCCATACATGTAGCTTTGTTGTGCTGCAATATTATCATGATCCTGATAATATACACCAGCTATCCAGCTGAGGGGACCTTCACCATTAGAAACGAGACGCGCTTCTTGAACGAATGCTTCATTGCCATAGCTACGCGCAGGAACCGCTAGAGGACGTGCAGGGTTGTAATACCATGCCCACCAACCTTGTTGTGAGTAATAACCAGTATTTTCACTGATGCTGTTGCCTGATGTTTTAAACTTTGATGTTGATGATGTCAGTGTTGCAAAACCAAGGTCTACATTAATTTCTGCTGCAAACATTTCAACGTCAGCTTCTGATGATTCTACCTGAACAGAGCCAAGCTCATAATCACCATACGGATTTCCCCAACCATCGTCATGACCAGCAGACGTTGCTCGGCGACCACCCGTTTCATCACTCTGACGAGTATAACTCATTGTTATATTGAACGTATCATTTGGCTCAAACAAAGCGGTACCACGGAAGAACCATGATTTGCCAAAATCAGCATCTTTAACAATATTATATGTAGCTGTAGGTGTTAGAATTCCATCAGGCGCTACCGGTGCGCCACTCGCATCTGTTTCGTAGACATTACGATAATCTATGATACCCGCGTTATCAACGCGACTACCTACTAAGCGTACAGCGAATTGCTCACTAAGGGGAACATTCAAAACAACATCACCTGTCCAGCTAATGCCGCCTGACGCTTTTGTCGTGCTTGCGCTACCTTTAACACTTCCGCTAAATTCTTTAAGATCTGGTTTGTTAGTAATATAGCGAACTGCACCACCAAGAGATCCGGCACCATAAAGCGTACCCTGTGGACCACGAAGGACTTCTACGCGTTCAAGATCTTTCAGCATCATCCCAACATGAAGGGGGGTGTCATTAATATAACTTGCCACAGTTGGTGCGGCCATGACGGCATAATCTGCACGACCCCCAGTATCAACATTAAGGCCGCGAATTTTGATTGTTGAAACAACACCTGCGTTACGCATTCCCGTATCAGCAACAGCAACACCAGCCATTGAGCGAAGCAATTCAGCAGCGTCTTGCATTTGTGCGCGCTCAATACTTGCTCCTGATACCGCAGAAATATTATAAGGAATATCCTGCACGCTTGTAGCGCGGCGGGTCGCCGTAACAACTATTTCTTCTAACACAGCTTCATTAGCATCCTGTGCCACGACTGGCGCACTGATAGACAATGCTGTAGATGACATAAGGGCCACCATCGTTATTTTATAATTCGCAGACATCGTAGTTCTCCCATTTTTATTTGATAGAAATAATATGGCGAACAATAAATATATAGTCAACTTTAAAATTACTAATGACTATTATTTACTATCGTTTTAGCAAAATATAACCGCCAGCTGTTCAAGTCTGGCGGTATCAATTATCCTGTATAAACATGGTCTTGTAGAAATGGTTAGGCTCTTAATGTTTGAACCAACAATGTAATGTCTTTTTTTACTCCGGCCAGCATTTCTTCAACTGTCATAGATTTAAGGTAGATAAAGCCGATGAAATGATTCCGCTCTAATCGGGTCATAAGGTAGGCATAATTTTTAGTATCAATCGGTTTTAATATACCCAAATCGCAGTATTTTTGTAATGCAGCCGCCAGTGCAGCAGATAAGTCATCAGCAATTTCCGCAAGATAACGCTGGGCTACATCAGGATCAGATGTTGTCGCAACATAAGCAACCACATGACCCCACAATTCCCGAGACATGTATTTAAGGGTGTCCTGCATATTAAAACTAATGATATCCGACAGCAGGTCTGCAGGATCTTCGCTTTCTGCGCGCTGCTCAAACTCATTGATTTTGGCGCGAGTGGCCTCTTCTCCGTGCGCTATAAGTGCGAGAAGTAGCTCTCCTTTATTGCCATAATAGTTATAGACAGTTGCCGGGGACACCAATGCTGCCTCGGCAATATCTTCAATAGTTGTTACAGAAAACCCTCTACCTTCAAAGAGTTGCCCCGCTGCTTGTTCGATCATTTTGCGCCGCTGCGCTTTTTGTTTAGCTCTTAAACCTGTCATATCATCACCTTTTCTAAATTTATAGGTGACTTTATTTTTAAATTCAAGTCTAATTTTAATATTAAACCATGTATATCCATGAGAGACGCAACCATTACTGTCCGAATCTGATCAAAAATATCAGGTTAACATAGGTGATGATTGATAGCTTAAGGTCACTGCCATTATAAGTTGGACAGATCACATAGAGGCTATTTGATAAAATCGAAAAATATGATTGTAAAATCTCAACCTAAATTAATAAGTCATTGATATAATTGACATATATGGTAGCCGAGGAGGGACTTGAACCCCCGACACGCGGATTATGATT
>CBFDBT010000059.1:0-12809 GCA_965603115.1 uncultured Alphaproteobacteria bacterium | reverse complement strand
GGGAGCGGGTGGCATGCGTCCGCCGCCAGTTGGGTATTGGCCGAAAGTTGAAGCGTTATGTCGTAAGCATGGCATCTTGCTTTGGGCGGATGAAGTGATCTGCGGATGGGGCCGCACAGGTAATTGGTTCGGATCCGAAACATATGGCATAACACCAGATATTATCACTATGGCTAAAGGGTTATCCTCTGGTTATATGCCGATATCAGCTGTGGCACTTGGTGGGGATATTGCCGACACCATCGCGACAGGTGACGAAGAAATGGTGCATGGATTTACCTATTCTGGTCACCCTGTTGCTTGTGCCGTTGCACTCAAAAACATTGAAATAATGGAGCGCGATGGCCTCGTTGGCGAAGCTTGTAAGGACCGCATGGAATATTTCCAAACGAGCATTCAAACCCTTGAAGACCACCCACTTGTTGCTGAAGTCCGTAGTATTGGTTGGCTTGGTGCGATTGAACTTGCAGAGGATAAAGCGACTAAGAAAGCTTTTGACGAAGCGCTTAATGTGGGTTTCCGTTGTCGTGAGCATTGTTTTAATAGTGGTCTGGTAATGCGCTCAGTCGGGGATGCTATGATACTCTGTCCACCGATTGTAATCAGTAAAGATGAAATTGACGAATTGGTGATAAAGGCGCGGAATGCATTAGATGCTACCGCAAATGAAATAGCAAATATGTAAGCATTATGAATGAGCAGCCGGACATACAGTTAAATGATCTTAAGCGTGATGAGGAAGAGACCGCACAAGAATGGGTCTACCGAGCGCTACGATTTGCAATTATGTCCGGACAGCTTCAGCCCAGTCAGGCTCTGACAATACGCCAAATAGCCGGTATTTTGGATGTCAGCGCTATGCCTGTGCGGGAAGCGCTTAAACGTCTTACTACTGAAGGCGCTCTAACTATTAAAGCCAATCGCCGGATTATTGTGCCGACGCTAGTGCCTGCAAGATTGGCAGAGCTGATTGAGCTTAGAGTTGAGCTAGAATCTTTTGCAGCCATTCGTGCCATGCCTTACATAGATGAAAACTGTATAATCAACCTTGAAATTTTAAACAGTCAGCAAAACAAAGCATTTGAAGACCGTGACTTTCATGGCATTATTCTTGGCAATCAGATGTTTCATCGCACGCTCTATACAGCGCACCCACACCCTGTGACAATGCCAATGATAGAACAATTATGGTTACAATTAGGACCGTTACACCGCTTGTCTATAGCTAAATTGCCAGATCATTATACCCATGACAGACACTGCGATATCATACATTCTCTTAGACATCATAACCCATTTGGACTAAAAAGTGCTATAGAAGCTGATATTCGTGAAAGCATTGGTTTTCTTATCGAAAGTGATTGGCTTAGCGATTATGGTGATAACTTGCCGCTTCCTAAACCGGACTATGTGAAAAGCTTAAAACATAGCCTATGAAGATCTCTTAGGCTTTGAATTTTTAGGATATCAAACAAACCCAGCAAGTACACAGTTAACAAGAGGGCAAGATTATGAAGTTACAGGAAAAAAGAGAAAACATGGGGCAATATGATATGGCAGCCAAACGCCATGATGGTAGCCCGTCAGGCTGGTCCCTTGCGCGAGAATTTTATAAAGACCCCGCCATATATGAACGCGAAGTAGACAGAATCATCTATAACAACTGGCTGTTTGCCGGCCATGTTTCGCAAATTCCAAATGTGGGTGATTATTTCCTTTTCAACTTGTTGGATGAAAGCGCTATTGTCGTGCGCACAAGTGATGGTACTGTACAGGCCTATTTTAATGTCTGTCTTCATCGTGGCTCGCATATCTGCAAGGAAGATAGTGGCAATGTGAAGCGTTTCACCTGCCCATACCATGCCTGGAGCTATAGTCTTGATGGTGCGCTTATCGGCGCGCGGGGTATGCCAGATAGTTTTGACCGTAGTGAAATACACTTGCATGCCTGCTCGATAGATATTGTTGATGGTTTGATTTTCCTAAATTTTAGCAAAGAGCCCACATCCCTTGAAAATGCTAAACGAGACTTAGCCGAGCCTATGGCGATGTATGACTTTAATGCTATGAAAGTGGCCGCTCACAAAACTTATCCCATAGCCGCTAACTGGAAAGTGACGCTGGAAAATTATCAGGAATGTTATCACTGTGCCCCCTCGCACCCTGAATATTCTCTGAGCCATACGCTAAAAGTGGATGAGGATAAATTTGATGAGCTTCAAAAGCCAATGATAGAGCGCATGGAGGCGTGTAGCATCAAACATTTTGAGGTAGATAAACAGTTTGATATGCAAGAAGAGGGGCAGGAGCAATATGCTTACAGCCGGTATGCACTTTTTGAAAAATATAAAACCGGAAGTAAGGACGGAGAACCCCTTGCTCCGCTTTTAGGGCAGATAAAAGGGTTTGATCATGGGGCATCTGATATCAGCATAGGTCCCTTGACCTATATGCTTGCCTATAATGACCATGTGGTTGTTTATGTCTTCACGCCGACAGGACATGAAACGTCAGCCTGCGACATCTATTGGCTGGTGCGATCAGACGCTGTTGAGGGCAAAGACTATAATCTAGAAGACCTAACATGGCTTTGGGATGTGACCACCTTGGCAGATGAGCGAATTATCGTTGATACGCAAAAAGGTGTGAATAGCCAACGATATGAGTCTGGGCCCTTGGCAAAAATGGAATTCATTATCGAGAAATTCATTCACTGGTATCTGAAAAACATAGACCTTTAAAAAGATTTGTCTCAATTATATTTGGCGGTTGACCTCTTTGCAGTAGGACTATAGCGCCGCCAAATTATGTTGGCCGATATTAGCCCAAGTGGGATATAGAGCACGGCCCATGTGATGGCTAAAATAGCTTCGCCTTTTGACCAGTCTATAGATCCATCTGCGAGCAATTGCCCAGTGCCTGTTTGGTAAGGTATGACATAATTATTAATCATTATCGCAGGCATGATGCAGCCAAAGACAATTAAAATGGCTGGCGCTAAAAGAGTGAGCTTGGTCTTTTTCTTATTGTAATCTTCGTCAGGGGTTCGGTGCAGACGCATGCGGTAAACGGCTTCATTGCGGCTAACCTTGCCAGAAGATGAGACCGCGAAGATGGTTACTAAGCTTGCAACCACACCTATGACAACGGGGTTTAAGTAGCTAGGCAGAGCGATAACATCAAGATATTCAAGAGCCGCGGGCACCACATTAAAGCTAAAGCCTGTTACAATGCCCCAAAAGGCAGCGTCAGCGGTGATGCGCTTGCTCCAAATACTCATAAGACCCACAGGCCCCCAAGAGGAAGCAAAGACTGTACCGATGAATAACATGAGCCAGAAAAGGTTTGGCGGAAAATAAAAGCTGGCTATTAGAACGACAATACCTGTGGCCATCATCAAGATGCGTGTCGTGTGCAGTGTTAAATTTTCTTTGCGCTTAACAATGTCATTACTAACACTAAAGCCGACCAGTGATAAAAATGTTGAAGCAGACGACAGGGCAGCGGCCATAATACCGGCGAGTAATAGGGCGCCTAAAAAGTTAGGGACCAAGTTTTTAGCACCCCATATCATCACGGTTTCAGAAGGTGAAATATTAGGGTTTGCGATGTTGATCAATCCGCCAATGCCATAGATTAAAATCTGCATTATAATAACAATTATGCAGGTATAGATGGCGGCACGAAGAACCACATGCTCATCACGCGCCATTAAATGCCGACTGGATTGCCAAGGGCTCACCGCATAGACAACCCCCCATGACAAATCCATTATTATCATCCAAATTAAATAATCGAGAGCTGTTGGCCACTCCGTACCCGCACCAAAAGTTCCGTGCCATGCGGCTATGTCAGGTTTGCTTCCCAGTTGGGTTAGGTTTTCAATGGCTGTCGAAACCCCTCCCATATCACTAACGATAAAGACAACATAGAAAACAGTCGCCAAGCTAAAGAGAAGAAACATCAGGGTATCTGTTAATATCACCCCTTGTGAGCCTGCATACATTGTGAAAATAGTATAGCTCAGCCAGGCCAGAACAAGGCCTTGCACATAGTTTAAGTCCGTGAGGTCAGACAAGAGGATAGCGGCGCCCTGCGTGACGATAAGCAAGTATCCACCAAGACCAACTATGATAGTGATGCCCGCCACTTGCTGTACCCTATGGCTATTAAAGCGTTGGCCAAAAAAATCGGCCACAGTGGGTGCGCGGCTGCGCCTTATATAGGTGCCAAAAAACAGTGCTCCGTAGATATAGCCAATAGTCGCAATAGCAGGAAATAGAATATAGGGACCCATTTGACCGTCATAGGTAAAACCGGCTTCCCCTAAAAACATGGACGTACTAAACACGCTGGCGACCAATGTACCGACAATGAAAAATGTTGGTGCGCGTCTGCCGGCTACAAAATAGTCATCCAGCTTTTTAACACTACGACCAGCATAGTTGCCGATAGCCACAAAGACAAGGATGCTTACAGCAATAGTAATGGTAAAAATGTCCATGAATATCCTGTCCTTTTTGTTAGATCAGAGTTGGGTGCAAACAGTTAAGAGGCATCTGCAAGTGCTGGAATGACGCGTCGTAGGCGCACATACATTGTGCCAAAAACAAGCATTGCCATAAAGGCTGTAACAGCACACATAATAAAGACACCATCATAACCATAGTTATTTTTAAGGATGGAACCTGCAATATTTGGCCCTAGAAAATTACCCAGTCCTTGTGCTGCAACTATTAAAGCCACAAATCTACCCGTAGGGTCAAAATTAGACATAGTGCCCATTTGGTAAACATCAATGAATACCCAAAGCAGGTTAAACAAAATTATATTCAGTAATAACAGCAAAATTGTCATATCTGCTAGCATCATAGTGGCAACGGCTGCCATGCAGAGCAAGACGATAATCAGAGGTTTCGCCATGCCAATGCGGTTCGCGATAAATGTGGTCACCAAGCAGCCAATAACACTCACATATGATGCCCAGGCAATGGCTTCATCTATAGCGTCGCCATCCAGCCCTGTGCTCAGGTTAGCAAGCTTAATATAGGCCCAGTAGCCACCAATACTGGTGTAAATCAAGAAGATTGCTACAAGGCTCATCCATGGCACATAAGAAGGCACGTGCTTGTGAATATGGTGGTGCATACCCTTTTTGTCGGTAACATCTACATCCACATCGGATATATCCGTGGACGCATGTGATGGTATCCAATGCAAAAAGAAAAGACCAATGACGCTAAGAGTTATGAAAAAATAATAAATGCCGTTCATAGAAAGCTTTGGCAATAGCTGCGCTTCTCCTCCTTGCGTAAAAGCAAAGGCAAACAAAAGCATAGTGAAAGCGCGTGCAGGGTGTGATGTCCCACCAAGTGTAACAAGAGCGACAGCCGTACAAACACCACTACCAATTCCAGCAGCTATCCGTAGCCATAATACTTCTTCATAAGACACATAATGAAGGCATAAAGCATTGGCAGCGATTGCCAATATGATGCCTGCAAGCGTCAAAGTGCGGCGGTTCATCTTGGAAATTAGCAAAGACGTAATGATCGAGCCAAGGGCAAACCCTCCAAGATCTGCACCAGCAACACTACCCACCTGACCTTCTGTAAAATTAAGAAGTGTAACCCAGGCAGCACTAAGAGCAGGCATGCCAACCATAACCGCATAGCCGACGAGTGCCATATAAAGACCAATGCTAATAGAGCGCCAGCCGTCAAATATTGTCTTGTGATGTTCAAGTTCTGCGTGTGGCGTAGTGGTGTTTTCTGTAGTACTCATTACATCCCCCCTAGGATTATTATTTGAGTTTTTTAGCATCCTTCAAAATACGTTTTGCAGCATTGCGACCCGGTGCGCCCGTAACACCCCCTCCAGGGTGAGCGCCAGAACCACAAAGATACAAGCCCTTAACCGGTGTAGCATATTGTGCCGCATCCGGGTGAGGACGCATACTAAAGAGTTGATCTGGCTCTAGGCGACCATGACAAATATCTCCGCGTGTCATGCCAAACATGCGCTCTAAGTCCAGCGGTGTGAGACATTGGTGCGCCACCAGAATATCTGGCAAGTTTGGAATAAATTTCGTCAAATAGCCAAGAATATCTTCGACGACTTTTTCTTTTTCGTCGTCCCAGTTCTTTCCGTCCGCTAGATCATATGGCATATATTTGCACAGCAAGCTCATGACATGGGTTCCGGGCTCATCGGTCAGGCTATCATCCATCGTGCTCGGAATAATGGCTTCAATGATTGGCGGGTTGGCTGGAATACCTGCACGAGATGAGCGGTAAGCTTGCTCAAGATGATCTTTGCTTTCAATGATTGAGATGCTGCTGCGATGATGCGCGCCGATCTTGTCTCCCGTTTTTGGGTTTGGCAGGCAGGCAAACTCCGGCAAGCCGCTGAGTGCAAGGTTCATGCGTAGAGATGCGGATTCTTGGCGAAAGACCTTTATGTCTTCGGCAAAGGCTTTGGGTAAATGTTCCTCACCTAATAGCGTGATAAAGGTTCGTTTCGGGTCCGTATTGGCTGCGATAATTTTTGCATCTATCGTCTCGCCGCCTTTAAGGCGTACACCGCAGGCGACACCATCTTTGGTCAATATCTTTTCAACGGGTGCCTCGGTTCGAATGACAACGCCTTTTTCAATGGCTGATGCGGCCATGGCTTGGGTGATGGCACCCATGCCGCCTTTAACAAGTCCCCACGCCCCTCTGCGGCCTTCAATTTCTCCAACAGCGTGATGCAGCATCGCCAAACTACTGCCGGGATGAAAGAGGGAAGTATAGTTGGCGGGCATACAGTGGCTTGCGACCATGGCTTTCACCTTGTCGCTATCAAACCAACGCTCAATGATAGAGTCTGGCGCGCCGATGAAAAATTGCACCAGTCGATAGCGGGTATCATCATCAAGCTTATAAACATCTATGCCGAGCTTGGCACTCGTTATCAAATCCGTCAGTCCGCCTCCGTAAAGTTTGGGCGGTTCTTTGAGCCACTGTGTGGATATAATCGCGCCAACTTTGTCTATGATGTCTTCAAAAGCAGCCATTGAGGCATAATCAGTATCTGAAAATTTCTCATATTGCTTTTTGTCGTGATCGCCCTCATGGGTCAGCAGCAAATAGTCGCCTTTTGAATCGGGATAAAAGGAATTTTTCAGGAGTATGGGTTGGTAGCCATGCTTTTTAAGCTCAAGTTCTTCGACAACTTCTTGGCGCAACAAGCTTACAACATAGGAGGCAATAGAATTACGAAACCCAGGGTGAAACTCTTCACTGACAGCAGCGCCACCGACAATATGACGCTGTTCGAGAACACAAACCTTCAGCCCATCCATTGCTAGATAATTTGCTGTTGTAAGGCCATTGTGCCCGCCACCGATGACAATGGCATCAAAGTTTGTTTTTCCCATAGTAAAATTCCTAGTCCTGTATTTGCTGAGAAGTAATAAGACATTTGACCTTAAACTATGTAGGGCTCATTACCATAGAATTCTGGCAGGCTGTATCACAATGTTTGCTTTTAATGACACGGCGTCCACACTATATTAACTGATTATGAAATAGACCTTGCGGACTGTCTCCACCACTTCAGATGTGCCCTTCCAGCCACGAGGAAATATCCAGCTATCGCCAGCTTTAATCTCGGTAACCTGACCAGATTCTGACGTTAAAATCCAGTGGCCCTTGAGAAGGTGACAAAATTCCATAATATCCAG
Source organism: uncultured Alphaproteobacteria bacterium (assembly GCA_965603115.1). Lineage (GTDB taxonomy): Bacteria > Pseudomonadota > Alphaproteobacteria > Sphingomonadales > Kordiimonadaceae > CBFDBT01. Next base: position 5,083 of record CBFDBT010000059.1, on the reverse strand, counting down.
ATCAAGCTGCATTTTGCCGGGCTCGCATTCCCATGTGCCTGCTACAATATTGTCTTCTTCAAAAAATCCACTATCGGTTTGTTTTGACGAGGCCCCAATAGGTTCACCGAAAGTTTCTGCGTCAACTAAGTCTGTCAGTGCGGCACATTGTTTTTGGATGCTAATTTCTGGCATAATTTTTCTTCCTGTAATTAGTTAAGACTTTTTATCTGGTGATGTTCAATATCAATAGGGATGCGGCGGCGTTGCCTTTGCGCGTGCTGGTGCCCAAAAAGGTTTGTTCTGCGCTTTACATTTAGCGACCTTAATATACTGACGCATTTCTTTGGCATAATAAATCTCAGCGTAGATGTCACCTTTCAAGTCTTTGGTCTTGATCATGGCAAGAGCGATATTAGCCTTGACCACCGGTGACCACATCGTGGATGTAATATGGCCGATGTGTTTTTTCAGGCCTTTATCAGCATATAGATAAGCGCCTTCTGCAGGCTTATTGCCTTCAATATCGATCTTGGTCAGCGTATATTCTGGGCCGTCCTTCTTTTCTTTCAAGAGCGCATTGCGGCCATTGAAATGAGGTTTTTTGAAGTCGACCAGCCAGCCGAGATTAAGTTCAAACGGTGTATGATCATGCTCAAAGTGCACGGTTTTCAGCGCTTCATTAAATTCAAGGAGCGGCATGATGAAACCGGCTTCCATGCGGGCCATATTGGTCGCTGTTTCCCCGAAAGGCTGAATGCCATAGTCTTCACCGGCTTCATAAAGTGCGTCCCACATATCAAGCGCGAGGTCACCCTTGATCCAGAGCTCATAGCCCAGATCACCGGTAAAGCCAGTACGCGATACCATGAGGTCTCCGCCACCAAATGGAAAATGCATGATGCCAAAAGGCTTTAGGGTTTCAATTCCGTCGAGCCCCATCTTTTTCAGCACTTCACAGCTTGTTGGCCCTTGTAGGCCAAGGGAGGCAACGTCATCTGATAAATCCACAATCTTGACATCATCATAACCAAATGTGCTTTTCCTGAGCCACGCAAGGCTTGGGCTTCCACAGGTCAGCATGAATTTATCGGGCCCGAGTTTGAATATTGTACCGTCGTCAATCATGCGACCTTCGTCTGTACACCAGCAGACATAGGTTACCCGGTTTTCTTTAAGCTTACTTATATCCCGGGTGACCATACGGTTGAGCATGGCTTCGGCGTCAGGGCCAGAAATTTCATACTTCTGCATCGGGCATATATCATAGGTACCGCAAGTGTTGCGAATGCAGAAATATTCATATGTCGCATCAAAATACTGTTCAGCGAACTGATAACCATTCCAAACTATCCAAGCATTCTGAAAGTTTAGAGGCGCCTGTCTAGGGTGAAAATGCGTCTGTTTTGGGCGCTCACCTGCGTAAGGGTCGACGCTCTTCATATTTGCCTTACTCGTCATAGAAATCATCCTCCGGCACGGTATTGGTCCGCTTGAGATCAATCAATATCTCGCGGGCTGCGTTTGCACCACAAGCCGATGAGACACCGCCGCCCGGGTGGGTTGATGAGCCACACATATACATATTTTTGATAGGCATGCGATATTGCGCGTAGCCCGGGAAAGGCCGGTTAAATAGCAGTTGGTCAATCGTCAGTTCGCCTTGGAAAATATTACCTTCGGTGAGACCAATTTCATTTTCGATCTCATGCGGCGTGCGAATTTCCATATGCAGTATCAGGTCTTTGAAACCCGGGGCATGCCGTTCGATTTTATCGACAACGGTTTGACCAAATGCATCACGTTTTTCTGGCGTCCACGGCCCATCAGCAAGCTCAGCCGGGCCATATTGAATAAAATTAGACATCCAGTGCTGACCCGGAGGCGCAACGGTGGGATCCCACGCTGACGGGATAACAGATTCGATGAAAGGATCGTCTGACCATGTACCGCGTTTCCAGCAGTCATAGGCCCGCTCCATAGTTTCCATTGAGTCACTAAACACCTGACCGCCACGATTAATATATTTATTATCCGGCAGACCTTTGAACTTTGGCAGGCCGGAAAGGGCGATATTCACTTTTCCCGAAGAACCGCGAATTTTGAAATTATCAGCCTTTTCAAAAATACCCGGAGGCAAGTCATCCCTATCCATAACTTTGGTAAAGGTGCGTTTGGCATCAAGGTTGGAGACAACGATCTTGGAATATAGTTCTTCACCATTTTCAAGCAGAACACCAACGGCCTTCTTGTTTTTAACAAGAACGCGTTCTACACCTGCGTTGGTTCGCACGGTGCCACCAGCTTCATCCAGTGCACTGGCGATCGCACCCGAGATAGCGCCCATGCCACCGCGTGCTAGACCCCAGGCGCCTATATTTCCATCTACATCCCCCATCACATGATGTAGCAAAATATAGGCAGACCCTGGAGAATAGACGCCAAGCGCCGTGCCGATAATGCTCGGGCTTGCCATCGTGGCTTTTACAAGTTCGTCTTCGAAATAATCATCAAGAAAATCCGCCGCACTCATTGTAAAAAAGCGGACATATTCATAAATCTCTTTTTCACCCATGTCCCAAAATTGTTTGGCAAGAAACAGCAGTTCCTTGATGTCACGAGGCTTAAAGGAAGTAGGGTCGGGCGGTGTGCGCAGCAGAGTTTTGCGAATAAGCTGTGCGTAGCGAGCAAGATCGGTCTCGAAACGCATCATCGCATCTGCGTCATGCGGCGAAAGGTCATTTCTGATATGATTGTACCCAGCTTCATGATTGTTATAGCCAATCATCGTGCGGCCATTTTTACCAAAGCCCACTGTGCCTAGATAGGGCACCAACACCAGACCATGACGGGTGAGGTCAAGGTCGCGGTGGATAGATTGGCGCATCATGGAGCAAACGTAAGAGCAGTTTGAATAGGTAAAGCCTTCTTCCAGCTCCCGTGATACAGCGGCACCGCCGATATAATCATTTTTTTCCACTACCAGCACGTCTAGTCCGGCTTTCGCTAGATAAGTCGCATTAGTTAGCCCGTTGTGCCCAGCACCAATTATTATTGCGTCATATTTTTTCATTTCAGCACCTCATGCGCTGCATTGTGACCCGCACCACCCATCAGTCCACCCCCAGGGTGGGTGCCAGCACTTGCCAGGTAAAGCCCCGGTATCGGCGTCGCATATTGTGCGGCTTCATAAGTGGGGCGCATCATCATCATCTGATCAAGCGACAATTCACCGTGATGCCAGTGGCCGCCGGTGACATTGTGGCTTTCGGCAATGTCGTCTGGCGTTAGCAATTCGCTTTTGATGATGTGCTTGCGAATATCTGGTGCATAGCGCGCGATGGTATCAATGACGCGCTCGCATAACTCATTGCGGGCTTTGTCGCTCCATCCGCCCTTAAGGTCGTGGGGCACATACATCACATGGGCCGATAGCACATGCTGACCATCGGGGGCCATGGAGGCATCCCGCAGACTTGGAATGACAATTTCCATCACAGGGCTCTTTGAGCTTTCACCATATTTTGCATCATCGTAAGCAAATTCAATGGCATCCATTTCCGGTGCGATGATCATGCGTCCGTCAGGTCTATCTATGCCCTTAAACTTAGGAAGCCCCGAGAGTGCTAGATGCAACTTGGCGACATAGCCTTCAGAGCGCAGACGATTTATTCTATTGGTAAATTCTATTTCTAAATTTTGGACACCCACCAAGTTTAAAAAGGTGCGTTTGGGGTCCGCAGCCGAGACAATTTTGTCGGCAGTTATAACTTCACCACCAGCCAGTAAAACGCCGGTAGCTTTCAAGCCATTTTCATCGCCTTCTATTTGAATGCGCTCAACAGGCGTGCTGGTTCTAATCTCCACTCCCGCTGATTTGGCAGCCGCTGTAAGGGCTGATATCAATCCTTCAATGCCACCTTCTGGTATCGCATGGTCACCTTCCAGATCACCAATCATGCGGTAGAGCATGGTAAGAACTGTATGGTTAGGCGAGCGCGGTGCCATTTTAGAGCCGATCAAGCCATCCCAGCTCAACATGGCCTTTAAGAGTGGATTGTCAAAATTTTCATCCATCAAGTCGCGGGCTGGCAGGGCGATAACGCGTAGTAATTCGCGCATATCATGCTTTCCAAGCATGCGCATTTTAAGCCCCATTTTAGCGTAGGTTATAATGTCGCCAAGACTATTATAGCCAATGCGAGGAATGGTTTTAAGGCTAAAGGGTTTCAAGGTTTTAGCGTAGAGCTTCATCATTTTGCGGTAGTTGGTAAATGCGGCAGTATCCTCATCGCTCACACCGCTGGCAGTATCGCCTATAACACTCACATGATTACCAGCTTCATCCAGCCCCATGGTTGTCATGGCGTCGCCGATTTTATACCCATGAGATGCCAGATCTAGGTCGCGGGCGATTTTAGTTGAAAACTGGCTAACGGAATGCGCAACTGAGACTTTAAAGTCAGGGTGAAATTCGCGTGTCGCTGCCAAGCCACCAACGGTATCTGAGGCTTCTAAGACCAGCACTTTTTTGCCGCTTTTGGCTAAGTAATTCGCACAAATAAGACCGTTATGGCCTGCGCCTATGACAATCGTGTCGTAATCTTTCATATTTGTCCATTCTCGGAATCTATTCCCCGGCCATTAAATTCAGCCATGTATATCGCACAGTAGAGGTCACAAAACCAGTTTCTGTCTTCCTCGCGGGACCGATGGTAATAACTTTGCAGCTTATAGACAAAGGTATTTCTTGTTTGGCGTTAAGATTACATCCTCTATAATTTCCAAACGGTCCCGCGAGGTAGAGCAATCCATGCTATCCGGTCTTTTATATCCCCTAAATACCATAATGGTAGAAATACTATAAACTCAAATGAGGCGTAGTTACGTCGAAGATTAAGGAACCAAGAGTATGATCAATAATATACCGTCAGTAGCTACTGCCGTTGATGCCGTTCTAGAAGCATCAGGTCCGCGCGAGGGTTTTGATAAAGGAAACCCGCAAACATCCTTAAAGCTTCTTTATGATGATAACGGTGTTGAGGTGGGTATATGGGAATGTACGCCAGGGGGCTGGCCTATCGTTGACCGTGTTGATACAGAA
>CBFDBT010000058.1:0-12819 GCA_965603115.1 uncultured Alphaproteobacteria bacterium | reverse complement strand
CATTAGACTTACGACCTTGATCATCAAATGCGTGGCCAATTTCGTGACCAATCACAGCACCGATACCACCATAATTCACAGCATCATCAGCGTTCATATCAAAGAAAGGCGGCTGCAGAATGGCGGCTGGGAAAACAATCTCGTTGAGGGATCTATTATAATAGGCATTAACTCGCTGTGGATTCATGCCCCAGCGCTCACGATCTATCGGGCCACCAAGCTGCGCCATATTATCGGCATATTCCCATTCGGTGACACGTGTAACATTACCATGATAATCGTCGGCATTAATGACAATTGCCGAACGATCTTTCCATACATCTGGGTAACCAATCTTATAATTGAACTTAAGGCGTTTTGCCTGTGCTTTTACCTTAGTTTCTTCAGTCATCCACTCAAGCTCATTGATAGCCACACCAAATGTATCAATAAGGTTATTGACCAGCTTTTCCATCTTGAGCTTAGCCTCTGGTGGAAAATATTCAGCGATGTAGAGCTTGCCAACAGCATCACCCATGCTGCCATTCAGTGCTCGTACAGCTTGCTTCCACTTTTCAGCCTGTTCTTTTTGACCCCTTAAGAGCTTGCTATGGAAATTGAAATTAATATCATAAGCTGCTTGATTAAGCTCGGTAGAGGCTGAACGAATAGCACGATACTGCAAGTAAGCCTTCATTGTCTCAAGGCTAGTGTCGCCGAGGATTGCATCAAGACCCTCAAAGAAACTCGGATGGCTGATAATGACAGTATCAATGGAATGCACACCCGCACCGCTTAAATAGTCACTCCAAGCAAAATCAGATTTATATGATGCATCAAGATCAGAAATTAGTGACGGATTGTAAGTCTTTTCGCTATCGCGGCGCTCTGTTCTGTCCCACTGGATACCAGCGATTTTATATTCCATGGCATAAATTGCTTCTGCCTTGGCGTCAGCGTCAGATACGCCTGCTAAAGCCAACAAGCTAGCTACATATTTTGGATAAGCAGCCCGAATAGTGTCAAACTTCTCGCCTTCATTAAAATAATAGCTCTTATCAGGTAACCCTGTGCCACCTTGACCTAGATAGACAGTATATTGCGTAGCGTCCTTGCGATCCTGCCACACAAACATAGAAAAGAAAGACTCTATTCCTTTTTTTCTGAGATCGGTAGTCAACATTAAGAGATCTGACTTGCTCTTAGCAGCACCAATCTTGTCAACCACTGGCATAACAGGTGCCATACCTTTGGCTTCACGACCTTCTGCATCCATAAAAGAAGTATAAAAGCGTTCTAACTGACCGCGTTCACCATCAGCGCCTGTTGGTGTAGCAATAGTTTCCACGATTGCTTTAACTTGCTTTTCAGTATCCGCAGCAAGCGTGGCAAATCCACCCCATGAGGTCCTGTCTCCCGGAATTTCGGTTTGCGCGGCCCATTTGCTGTTAACATACCCGTCAAAATTATCTTTGGCATGAACAGTGTCACTTAGCCACTGGGTATCCACGCCAGATGTTAAGGCAACCTCTTCCGCTTTTTTATCAGCTTCCCCGCAAGATACCAGCATCACGGCCGCAATAGCTATTGTACTTATTTGATATTTCATGATTTCCCTCATCGTATGACTTGAAGTTGTTTCTGACGAAACAGTATCATGCAAAATAATAAGGTCCAGTAGAAAGTTGCGAAAAACTGCGACAAAAGGCTCAAAAACATCCCCCCTATAACTATGGTTTATTTTTCTCTTGAGCTTTCAAAGATTCGCTCACCTTTTGCGCTATCCATCGCTCAAATGCCCGACATCGATTAATACCTGTACGTGCCTCTTCATGCGCACAATTACTTATATTTGCCTCATAGCTTATTATCCCCGCACCAGTTGAATTTGCATCCTCAGGGCCAACAGATCCATATATGCCACCTGTATAAGCACCCTCTTTGCGTCGCTTCTGCCGCTGAGTAAGCGAAGACCATTCTGCGGTGCTATTTCTGGGCTTGCCCATAACAGACACCACATCTGGTGCAGCCAATGGAATATCACCGCTGCCAAGAAGAGGATTTGGGTTTGATATAGTTTTCGAAGCTGCTAACGCACGAGTAATTTGGTCCAATGATTGAAAAGCAGGCGTATCAGAATTTAACTTGTTTTTCGACAGACCTTGCCTCACCCAGTCTGCTATAGAAACCACATTCCCTTTTTCGTCTAAGAAATATGAATTAGTAAATTCTTCATCTGAACTGCTTGCTTCTTGTTCCTCATGGAGCTGAGGAACCGGTGATTGCGTTATATACTCCGTTGGGACTATCGCGATAGCTTTGACATCTGGTTTTTTAAAAGACTTAACAGTCTCAGGATCTTTTGTTTCTACAACAGGCTCCGAAATCATTTCCTCTTCAGGCGCATGGAGGATCTCTATTGAAATAGATGGTGGCGGAACAAGAATTGGTGGGGGTTTCTGTAGAATTGGCAAGCTGACTATAACAACACCAGTTACCACCAAATGCAAAGCAAGGGACATATATAGCGCTGAATAATCTTTGCCCATTCTACCTCATTTGCATTCAACTACATTGAAACTACAGTAGATCAACTTGTTAGTATGGTAAGCACAATAGACTCAGAACTATCAAGCCTACACACTCATGCAAGAATATGGCGTAAAATGGGCATGGCTACAATTAGTCTAGATGTTTGCAAATGTTTAGAAGGTAACTTTCACACCACCACTAACGCTTAAAGGCTTTCCGGGGCGCAAACCATACGGCCTACGAGCAACAGCATATTTTTTATCAAATATATTCTGTACGCCTCCGTAAAGGCTAATACTATCTAGCAATTGGTAGGATAGATTGATGTCGAATATCGCACGTCCGCCAATACTTTCGCTCATAGCTATTGGGCCAGAACCAGCCTGTGTGCGCACTGCGCTCTGGAAATTCACCAACATGTTGGCCGACCACCCCTCGCCAGCAAGACCAGTTATAATGTTAAGCTGGTGCTTGGGTGTATAAGGCATTGTGTCACCCGCTGTGACATCACCCCAAAAACTATTACTAAAACTGCTATCAAATGATGTGTCTGTAAATGTGTAGTTAACCTTAAAGGGCACTTTTAGATCAGCGTTAATAAATAAATCATATCCTGCCGATATTTCGAGCCCTTTGGTCGTGGCCGCACCACCGTTAAACTGATCGCCTATTTCACAGTCACCCGAACCGGAAGACGCCGTACAAGCGCCTAAAATGTTGGTATAATCTGAGTAAAAACCAACCAGCTCAGCATAAAACCCATCCCTGTCATAAACAAAACCAGCTTCCAAGCTAAGACTTGTCTCTTCTTTGGCATCGGTAGCACCGGGGCCTGATGGGTTAAAGCCCTTAAACACACCCGCCATTAATAGTAGATTGTCACTATATTGATAGGTTGCACCGAAGCCCGGAATAAACACATCAAGCGCATGCTCTTTAGGGGCACCCGCTAATGTATCGCGGTCAGGCGTAGTGAAGTCTTCCCGTTTAAGGTCAATAGCTTCAAAGCGCATGCCTGGTAACAGGGTCCAGTTTCCAAAGGTGATTTCATCGCTAAGATAAATGGCCCAGGCATCAGCGCTTGATATTCGGTTTCCCGCGCTACCGACAGCCCCTTCACTTGCAAAGACCAAAGCACCATCCACCATGGTGAAATTTTCACGGTTTTGCATGCGGTCTTCATAATCTTCATGATAGCGGGTTGAAAATTCAACTTTATGATCCACGCCAAAAGCTTTCAAATCAAACTGCATGATATTTTGAATACCACGACTACGGTACTCACGGTTATTATGTTTGATACGTAGTGCGCCTGTATCACTATTCTGCGCCCCTGTTAATATAGCAAAGCCCTCAGTGTAACTCGTTGGATCATCCAGAACTGCACCCGGCTTTACTTTATTTTCTCCCACATAAAAATCATCGAGCTTGAACCAATCCCGCGCAAAATCATTTTGGTAAGCTACGGTGATCATTTGAAAGGCATCACTACGGATAAGATGCGTAAGCTGAAACTGGCTGTGATCACTACGCAGATGATCAAGAGCAGACGCAGCATACCTTGCATAGGGATTGATAGCGAAATCAGCCTCAGTTAACCCAAGATATGTCTCGTCACTGTCATGATCGGTTTTGCCAAGCTTAAGCGTTAAGGACTGATAGATATCAGCGTCCTCATCGGTATTGATACGGGCTTTAAAAAGATAATCCTCTACAGCAAAACCAGTGCCTTGCCCCATTGGCAGACGCTTAAAGCCATTGGACGATGCATGATAAAACTCACCAAGAATTCCAAAGTTTTCTTGCGACCCACCGGCCAAGCCATGCAAACTTATGAGATTATCTTTGCCATATTTAAAATCAACAAAGCCGCCAAGATCATCAGGAACTGACTGGCTAACCATGTTAAGAGCGCCGCCTACTGTGCGCGGGCCAAACTTAACAGCCGCTGACCCTTTTCGAACCTCAACCGCTTCCATGCGAGCAGCTGTAGGGAAATAATAAGCCGAAGGTGCGGCATAAGGTGCTGGGGCAATTAACACGCCGTCTTCCATTAATGTAATTTTGCTAGATCGCTCAACGCCTGAGCCTCTAAGGCCAATATTAGGCCGAAGTCCATAGCCTTCTTCTTCTTGAATGATAACTCCAGGTACCATGCGCAAGACACGCGAGATGTCTTGAAAATTAAACTTCTCCAGATCTTCTTTGTTAAGTCTCGTAGCTGACCCAGCGATTGCACTGCGTTCACCAGAGATACCAACAACCGTAATCTCATCAATAACAACAGCCCTATTTACTTCTGCGCCCGAAACCGCGCTAGAACACATTATCAGGACTAATCCTGTTGTTGCCTTTAACTTACTTTTAAACACAAAGCTTACTCCAAAGTGAATTATCAATCATTCATTATTGCTAATGAGAACCATTCTCAAGTAGATACAGCAAACTAATGCCGGATGCAAGCCTTAATGAGAACTATTCGCAATAAGAGCACAAGCCTATGCCTAGTGGGTAAATATAAGCTAATCTATTGAGTGAATATTTTTTTTAGTGTAGGTAAAGACTATCATTAATTTGGAATAGCAATGGAAACGCCCGCCAACATATCGAACCGATCCCGCGAATTGCTAATTAAAGCTGGGGATACCATCTATGAACAATCATCTGTAAGTGAAGGCGCTTACATAATAGTTGATGGCAGAGTACAAATTTCCAACATGGCTGATGAGGAAACTCAAATAATTGCTACACTAGATGCAGGTTCTCTGCTTGGTGAAGTTGGCGCCATTGAAAATACACCCCGATCGGTCACAGCCAAAGCGTTAACTAATTGCAAGCTACTCTTCATTGAATCCAACACCTTTTTGCGTATCTTTAAAGATGGTGACCCTCTGGTCCGTTATATTATTGAAACCCTGGCCAATCGCTTACGCACGACTTACTCCAGTGAAGATGAATCCCAAACTACCGACGGCACATCCCCACTCGCAACCCAACTCAGCAACAGTGATACTCTTTTGATTGCGGCAGACTCTCCTGCTGTTAAAAGTGTTATGCCTCGGCCCATAAAGGTTAAGACTATGCCTTTCAAAGTTGGCAACAGCAGCAGTCAGGACCCTATGGCTGCCACCACGAATACCGAGCTTAAACTTCCATTATATAAATACCGCAGTCTTTCTGATGAGCATTTTGAAATTATTGAAAGAGGAAGCGAAATTTGGGTACGGGACTTGGGCAGCAAACACGGCACAATCGTCAACAGCAATATCATTAGTCGCTTTGGAGAAGAAGGTGTCGCACACCTCCATATTGGCCTCAATCGCATTGTCGTAGGCAGCAGTGACAGTTCCATTCGCTTTTTAGTGCACGTACCGTGGAAAGATGAGAAAAAATAAAGTTTTTAAGCCTCTATCTATTCTCTTTCATCAAGCGGGCTTTTTGCTTTGCCCAGTCACGATCTTTTTCGGTTTGACGTTTGTCGTGCATTTTTTTACCGCGAGCAAGACCAAGGTCTAACTTCGCCCTGCCTTTGTCATTAAAATAGAGCCGAAGCGGCACCAGTGTTGCGCCCTCACGCTGCACGGCGGCTTGCAGTTTGTTGAGCTCTTTACGGTGCAAGAGCAATTTGCGTGGGCGACGTGGTTCGTGATTATAACGGTTACCCTGCGCAAAGGGTTGGATATGAGCATTAATCAGCCAAGCTTCACCATTTTTTATCTCGGCAAAAGACTCAGCAATATTTGCCTGACCCGTGCGCAAAGATTTCACCTCGCTGCCAGTCAAGACAAGGCCAACTTCAAAGTTATCATCAATGAAATAATTATGCCGCGCCTTGCGATTTTCAGCGCAAGTCGAGTGCGTTATTCTTTGAGCGGTATTTTTCTTTGCAGGGGCCATATTCTATGATCTTAATAATCTGCGCGTGGCAGGTCGAGATTTTCCATGACAATTTCAAGTCGTGCACGACCATTCTGGCTAAGGGCCGTTAGTGGCAGGCGAACACGAGGGTCACACAATCCAAGCAGCGACGCACCATATTTAGCAGGGGCTGGCGATGGCTCCATAAACATAGCCTGCTGCAATGCAATAAGACTATCCTGACACTCTAGCGCGGTTTTATAATCGCCTTCAAGTGTTGCCTCCTGCATTTTAGAGCAAAGTGCTGGTGCTACATTGGACGCAACAGAAATACAGCCAACACCGCCCATAGCATTAAAGCCAACAGCCGTAGCGTCTTCACCAGAAAGCTGGATAAAGTCCGGCCCCATCAAATGGCGCTGGTCAGCACAACGCGCCAAGTCACCAGTTGCATCTTTAACACCGACAATGCGAGGCAATTCAAACAATCGCGCCATTGTATCTGAATTCATATCAACAACAGAGCGAGCGGGGATATTATAAATGACGATGGGGAGATTGGAATTATCGTGAATTTCCTTAAAATGCGCAAAAAGCCCGTCCTGTGACGGTTTGTTGTAATAGGGCGTCACCACCAGAGCAGCATCCACACCCAGACTTTCAGCACTTTGCGTTAGGGAAATGGCTTCACGGGTCGAGTTTGAGCCTGTGCCCGCAATAACAGGTACCCTACCAGCGGATGTTTTAACAGCGAGCGCGATGAGATGTTTATGTTCCTCGTGCGTAACGGTAGGTGATTCACCTGTCGTACCAACCGGGGCAAGGCCATGGGTACCCTGACGGATTTGCCAATCTACAAATTTCTCGTAGGCATCGCTGTCTATTGATCCATCTTCAGTCATTGGCGTGATAAGCGCCGTGATCGATCCTTTAAGCATCATATAATCCTTTAAAGTGAGCTCATCGGGGGAGCCATGAATGCGCTAACCCAAATATTAAAAATCACCCTACCCTTGTTGCATCCTCTGAACAAGGGCAGGATGATTTTGATATAATCTATCTTTATGTATTCTTAAAGGCTTAAGGTGAGCAATGAGGCGCTTTTGTGAAAATAGTTACCTTTTCTGCATTTACGCCTAGGCATTCCCCACTTAGCACGCGCGACTAAACATACTTTTTCATGGTAAACTCTATATTCTTGTGGGTAGAAATTTGTGAGATAAGCACGCGCTGACAAATAGAATAAAAATCTCCTAAACGTAGATTATAGATTCTAAAGGCTTGCACAGCCCCAACCAAACAGTTAGTTTAACCCATATTTTTGGATAGGCTAGTAAAGGATTACTCTTATGCGGTTACTTCTCGTAACTCTATTATTTTTCACCACATCAATTTTAGCTTCAGCACAATCAGTAGAACAAACAAAGGGCGCATTTAAAGACAAATTCCGCCAGTTGGAAGAAATTTTGCCAACTGCGAATGCTTATCGCACAGCTTCTGGCGCACCGGGGCACAAATATTGGCAACAACAAGCTGATTATAAAATTAAAGCAAGCCTTGATGATGAAACACAAACCGTCACGGCTAGCGAGACCATTACCTATACTAACAATTCCCCTGATACCCTCAAATATCTATGGCTTCAACTTGATCAAAGCCTATATTCTGGTGAATCTGATGGATTTTTATCCCGCCAAAAGAAATATGCAAAAAAGACATCGCTTCAAAGCCTGCATGCAGCTGATAAGCTGGCAAGCAGCAAGCATGGGCATAATATTACCCGTGTTGCCGATAGTTCTGGCAAGCCCTTGTCCTACATTATTAACAAAACCATGCTGCGCATTGACTTGCCTAAGCCATTAAAATCTGGCGGCAAATATACTTTTCAAGTTGACTGGAACTATGCTGTCATTGAAGTGAAAGCTATCGGCTCTCGTGGTGGGTATGAATATTTCGAAAAAGATGACAATAATCTCTATGTTATTGCCCAGTGGTTTCCGCGCATGGCGGCCTATACCGACAACTTGGGATGGCAACATAAGCAATTTCTTGGCAACGGTGAGTTTGCGCTCGAATTTGGAAATTATGAATTTGAGCTAACCGTGCCAGCTGACCATATCGTTTCAGCCACTGGTGAACTACAAAATGCCAAATCCGTTCTCACCTCCAAGCAAATGGCTCGATTTGAAAAAGCAAAAACTGCTGACAAACCTGTGTTTATTGTAACGCCAGAAGAGGCATTGGAGAATGAAAAATCTCGTGCAACCGGCACAAAAACTTGGAAATATAAAGCTGATAATGTACGCGACTTTGCATGGGCCTCATCCCGTAAGTTTATTTGGGACGCTATGGGCTATCACCAAAAATCAGATAACCGAGACATCATGGCTATGTCCTTTTATCCAAAAGAAGGTGAGCCTTTGTGGAGTAAATATTCTACAGAAGCTGTAGTGCATACTCTGGAGACCTATTCAAAATATACATTCCCATACCCATATCCAACAGCACAGTCCGTTAACGGCCCAGTGGGCGGTATGGAATATCCAATGATTTCCTTTAATGGTCCACGCAACAGTGTTGATGATGAAGGCAATGTCACTTACTCGCGCGGGTCAAAATATTTCCTCATCGGCGTGGTTATCCATGAAGTTGGGCATAATTATTTCCCGATGATCGTTAACTCAGACGAGCGCCAGTGGACATGGATGGATGAAGGCCTAAACACTTTTGTGCAATTCCTAGCCCAAGAAGAATGGGAAGAAAACTACCCACAGCGCCGCGGTGAAGCTCGTGATATTGTAAACTATATGAAATCAAGCAATCAGGTGCCGATAATGACGCAATCTGATAGCATCCTTCAGTTTGGCAATAACGCTTACGGCAAGCCTGCAACAGCCCTCAATATTCTGCGTGAAACTGTAATGGGTCGCGAGCTGTTTGATTTTGCATTCCGTGAATATTCGCAACGTTGGATGTTCAAGCGCCCCTACCCAGCTGATTTTTTCCGCACAATGGAAGATGCTTCAGCCGTTGATCTCGACTGGTTCTGGCGTGGTTGGTTTTACACCACAGATCATGTTGATGTATCGCTCAATAGCGTAACATGGGCAACAATCGCAGGCGACCCTGACGCCGAGGCCGCATGGAAGCGCAAGCAACGTGATGCTATGCCAACGTCCATTACACGCCAGCGCAATGCAACACTTAAAAAGCGCACAGAGCGCCGCCCTGAATTATTGGACACTTATAATGCAAACGATAAATATACTGTTGTCGATAGTGACCGTAAGGCATTCGATAAAAAAATGGCGAAGCAAAACTTGAATGCTGAAGATCTAGCCAAATTGAACAGTGGTGCCAATTTCTATTTCCTAGAGTTTGAAAATAAGGGCGACCTCATCTCCCCTGTTATTATAACCGTAGAATATAATGACGGCACCAAGGAAGATCACCGCTATCCGGCAGAGATATGGCGTAAGAACCAAGTTAAGGCGACTAAATTGCTAATCACAGATAAAGAGATCAAGAGCATTCTCCTTGACCCATATTTAGAAACAGCCGATGTTGACCTAAGCAATAACGCATGGCCAGCCAAGCCAGTGAAAAAGCGTATTGAGCTTTATAAATACAAGAGCAAAAACGGTAAGACACTTCAGCAAAAACTGCTTGATCAAGATGCAGCCCGCGCGGCAAAGGCTGCTGAAGATAAAGAATCTGGCAAGCCAGACGCTCAGTAATGTTGCTAAGCTTGAAGCGATATACAATTAAGGGGGCAGTCGCTATGGCGGCTGCTCTTTTCTTTACCGTGTTGGGCTTTAATGCAAATGCTGCCCTGGCCCACAAAAACTATATAGCTGTCGCCAATATTGTCTGGAACGAAAATACTTTCACGCTGGATGTACAACACACTCTCATGTGGCACGACGTTGAAACTGTTATCACTGCGCGCCGCGACAAACGCTTTTCCTTCGACTTGGGAGAAACCGTTAGTGTGCCCCTAATGAAAGAGTATATTGCGGACCGCTTCATCATAGATGTTGATGGCGAGTATCTACCGCTCATATGGGTTGGCATGGCTTTCGATGAAGACAAGCTGAATGTTACCTATAAAGCCAAACTTCATAGGCCGCCCACAAAATTGATTATTTTGGATGGGCTCATGACCGATTTTTTTGAAACTCATAAAAATAAAGTTATCATTGAAGCGAACGATAAAAAATGGGTATTCGACCTAAATCGCAAAGATGTTGAAGTGAAAATCGATCTCACGGAATAGCCAACATTTCAATGAATGTAGTATTGACCTTGGCGCCGCGCCAATCTACCATTTACACAACAGCCATATTTTGATCAATATTCTCGATTATAGGTTACATTAGTTTAATATCAGGAGTGAGCATGAACGCTATTATATTTGGATTTGCCCTATTTTCTCTATCTTTACAGCATGTAGAAACTCCAAATACCTCACAGAATGTTGAGACAGCCTCAACATATGCCAAGCAAGCAGCCCTCGTGGCTGGCACCGCCCGCAACTGTAAGCTGGATAAAGACTTAATCGATGAATATATCTCGCTGGCACAAGCGCGCATAGCATCGCTTGCTACTGATAAAGAAGAAAATATTTTAGCCAGAATGGATTTCACCAATACTCTGGTTGTAGCTTCGATAAAAGCGCCTGAAGAGGGCTGCAAAGTCTTTAATCAAAAATTCCTCACTGCCTTACATGATTTAAACTAGACGCCGATTAGCGAAGGTAACTTGCCCCGTTAATATCAAACGTACTGCCTGTGGTATGGCGGGCTTGGCCTGATAGCAGGAATGAAATCATATTGCCAATCTCTTCAGGAGGCACGGCATCCCCCATAGGAATTTCAGCAAGCATATGCTCGTTGCCCGGCTCATAAATCACATCCGCCATATCTGTTTTCACCCAACCAGGCGCAATAGTATAGGCCATAATATTATCTGCAGCATAGCCTTTGGCAATAGATTTCATCATCGCCACCACAGCGCCCTTTGATGCTGCATAATGCAAAGAATCTATACCGTCCCCGCGCTGGGCCGCACGGCTAGCAATGGAGACAATCGCGCCGCCATCACGGTCATTAAAATGAAGAATGGCTTGCCGACAAAGATCAGCCACCGCCTGCAAATTCACAGCGAGTGTTTGCTGCCAAACTTGGTGCCACTCACTGTCACTGTCTTCAACGCTAACAACTGGGGCTATGCCCGCATTATTAACGAGTGCATCAATGTGACCTTTAAAACCAAGCGCTTTTTGCCATATGGTCTCAACAGCTGCTGCATCTCCCAAGTTCCCTTTGAGTGTTAGCAAGCGATCTGCGCCATATATCTGGCCCAACTCTTCTAATGCACCTAGACCGCTATTATAAGTCCCGATAACAATAGCACCTTCCTTGAGCAGCTTATCGGCCGCTGATGCGCCAATGCCCCTTGATGCTCCGGTTAGCAAAACTACCTTATCTGTTAGCAATGACATATGTGCTCCTATGGCTGGCGTGAAATACTTGATGCAAAATAAAAGGCAACCTAAGCTGCCTTGTTGTAGAATTCAATTGTTTAGATAAAAATCGTTTAATGGGCTTCAAGCCAATGCCGCGCTTGTCGCTGGGCTTCTTCTATCTGGCTTTTGCTCATGTCTTGCGCAAGTTCTGCTCTATCAACTGCCGCACGGCGAACACCAGATATTGCCGCCAGATTAAACCATTTGTGCGCCGCAATATAATCCTGCCCTACACCCTGACCTGTCGAATATAAAAGCCCAAGATCATAGAGAGCTTCTTTGCGCCCACCCTTGGCAGCACTCATCCGCTCAGCAACATATCCACTCAATTCATTATCATGTCTACCCATGTCGGCCTCCTTAAGCCCGACCCCAATAAAATTATGATGCCATAAATATTAATAAATGTCTAAAAATTGAATGAATAAAGCAAAGATCTATGCTTGCTACTATTTATAACCACACCAAAATCGGACTTAAACATTTGATAAAAATACCTTATCCATAAATATAGGAGCAATATTGTAATAATATTCGCAGTGTGATGAATTTTAACAGTTGAACAAAATTTTGAAAAGAATCGGGGAAACTAGCCTTGATCTAATGTTAGAAGCTTACAAGGTGTTATTTTAGAAAAAATTTAAATAAAATCCCTCGTATTAATTGATACAATTTTTACTTGCCCTAATTATATTTTGATGTTTGTATCACTACTAACTTTGATAAACCAAAGGTATAATAGAAAGCATATTCATGAATATCATCAAAACCATTACAATAATCATTTTGGCGTCGTTTGTGACAATGCCCACGAGCGCCACCGCCAACACTTCAAATTATGAACCTCAAGAACAAGCTATTCAGAAAAAACTAAAACTTGCCATCGGTAGATTCTCAAATGAGACAAGATATGGCAAGAGCTT
>CBFDBT010000057.1:0-12914 GCA_965603115.1 uncultured Alphaproteobacteria bacterium | reverse complement strand
TTTCTGAAAGGACGGGAAGATGAAAACGACAAAAATATTGGCAATATTGGTTTTATTGCTGATGGATAAACTTACATAATAATAAAGGGATGACTGTGTCATCCCTTTATTAACAGTTCAAAAATTTATTTTTATTTTTTTGCTTTTGTTTTGGCTGGCGCTTTTTTCTTGGGAGCGGCCTTTTTCTTAGGTGCCGCTGCCTTTTTCTTTTCTGCCTTTGGCGCTGCTTTACCTTCATCTTCACTCGCTGGTGCTGTGTCAGCAGCAGGCTCTTGCGGTGGGAACATCTGTTGATGAACCTGCATAATACGGCTGCCAACATCCATCATAGACTTAGCAATGGTTTCAATATTGTAGCCAACACCGCGAAAGAAATATATCTTACGCTCAGGGTCATATGCGCGGTAGAGCCCAGCGTCTTTAATCCCTGCTTTATCAAGATCATTAAAGGTCCCTACATAGTCAAAGACTACTTTTTCGCCTTTCGTGCTGGTAATCCACTCATCCATTTTTTCATCACTGCGATCCCAATACTCTGTTAGGCGACGATCATTGAGGGCATGCTTTTCTTGCAATTGCAATATCTCACGTAATTTTTCAGCACGGGTGCGGGCACGGGCGCGCGGTGGCCAGAGAATAGCAGATAATTGACTTGCATTGAGCATAACCGAATTTAGAGCAAAGAGTACTCCCATAGGGGCTTTAGCTTCTAAAGCTTGATTAAACAGGTCAAAAGCACCTTTTGTTTGAATAGCCTGATTGCTAAGTTCATTCATGTAAATTGCTAGTGTGTTATTATCCATTAGATAGGGTCCGGTTATTGAGAGATTTTAAGTATAAATGCTCTATGGTTATTGTTGCATGACCTCCCCTGAGATCGGCTTTGTAGAGTTCGATAGCACAGGAAGGCACAGGATTCTAGTGCTGTTATTATCTGTAATCGATAAACATGTATTTTACCCTGATAGTGAGGATTCCACATATCTGAGCCACCGTTCAACGCGTTCTTTGTGAATTTTAGGTTTTGAAGAGCCCAATTCAGACCGGCTGTAAATATTTAAACTGCTCTTACTTGGAGAAAGCATAACAAGCTGAACGGTAACCACATGCGGGAATTTTTCATTACTTACGCGTTCGGTAAAGTCAAATTGCCATGTCGTTAAATCCCTACGAAAAATATTTATAGCGGTATTGTTGTCGGTATAGGAAAAAAGGGCTTGAGAAAGTTTAGCGCGTGAGACCATGTATGTTTTGGATTGAATGTTTTCAGTACCCTCAACGCAAAAACCTGGGGCACACATAAAGTATCCCCCCTGGTCAGGCACAAGTGCTTCAAATTTTATGACCTGTAAATTACCGCTATGAAGACCTTTTAGAGATGCGCTGTTACTTCCGCTCACATAAAACCACGCGACAACGCCAAACCCAACAATAAGCAGACTTATTGTAAGGATATAGGATCGTATTTTCTCAATGGATATCACGTGCAATTACTCTCTAGCCACCATCTAAAATAGTGCCGAGCTGAAGAGCAAGACTCATATCGCCTTCAACCTTCAATTTTCCCATCATAAATGCCATTTGCGGATTTAGAGACCCATCTGCGAGTTTTACAAAGTCATCCATAGAAATTTTTACTGTACAATCTGCGTCATTATTATCATTGGAAATAACAGTGGGTGAAGCTGTACCATCTATATGGATTACACCTTCATCGCCAAAGTCAAATTTAATTACGGCCTCAAGCGCCGAATGTGCTCCAACCTTATTCTTAATTTCCTGAGTTATCGCTGCAAGGTCCATAGTAAAGCTCCTTATGTTTACTGTGCTATATTGGTATACTTGTCTACATCATCATTCTTGACTTCTGTTGTCAAGCGAGAGCCTACGGTTAGAAACTATTCAACGTGATATTAAAATCTGTAATAGCAAATTCAATTATGTTAGCAGATTGCCATTTTGCTTCTAATCGTTAATATAGAAGTTTAGTAAGTCGGTTTAAACTATGATTCGACACTTAAAGAGTTAAGTGTCGAAAGAGCCTTATTCGGTTAAAAGCAAAGGGGTTGATTGCTTTATGTCATTTATTACACATGTCTTAATGGTCATCTCATATTTAATTCTTGCAGCAGGCGCCTTGGTGCTTGGGCCAAGTTGGTTTGGCCTATCAGAGCAGGCAGCCTCTATTTTGGCAGTATTTGTGTTTTTCACAGCATGGCACATACAATTGCTTTTAATGTCGCATTTTGAGAATAAAAAAATTCGAGCAGAATTGGATTCGTTAAAATATTCAAGCGGGCATTTTGATCTCGTGGATAATGAGCAATCTCCTGATGTAGTCGCTGAATTGAAAATATTACAGGATATTTTGTCGCAACTTGAGAAAAGACCAAAACTAGAAGACGCTGATGATAATATTATCGATATAGAAGCTGAGAAATTTATACCAGATGTGTCAAATATGGATGGATCAACCAAGGATAGCTCATCACTGTCAGCATCACAAATAATGAGTATCACTCAGGCGGCCCTGATCGAAAATCGCGTTGACTTATATTTGCAGCCTATTGTTTATCTTTCGTCTCGCGATGTTGTGCACTATGAGTGTTTTACTCGGGTGCGCAGCAAGGATGGCGCCGTTATTGATGCGGGTCGATATATATCTTTCGTCAAGGATAAGGGGCTAGCAGGGACTTTGGATAATTTATTGATCTTTCGTTTGATACAAATTATTCGCAAACTTGGGCCGCGACAACCTAATATGAAATTCTTTGTTAACATGCCAAAAGAATCATTAAACGATGATGATTTCTTCCCTCAGTTTGCGGATTACATTAGCAACAATAGTGAATTTTCGGGTCGTATTGTTTTGGAAATTACCCGCGCAGATTATGACCAACTTCCACAAACGGTTGTTGATAGGCTGTTAAATCTTGGCCGGCGTGGCTGTGTTATTTCTCTTGATCATATGAATGATCTAGATATG
Source organism: uncultured Alphaproteobacteria bacterium (assembly GCA_965603115.1). Lineage (GTDB taxonomy): Bacteria > Pseudomonadota > Alphaproteobacteria > Sphingomonadales > Kordiimonadaceae > CBFDBT01. The sequence goes on along the minus strand of CBFDBT010000057.1, from coordinate 9,928 downwards.
GATTTCTTTGAGTTGGAAAAACACTATGTGCGCTATTTAAAAATTGACTTGGAGGCCTTACTCAAGACTTATGACGTTAGCGAAATTCCTAGCCTTGTTTCAGCACTGCGTAGTCGCAAAATTTATCTCATTATATCTAAGATTGAAACAGAAAATGACTCTCTTCAGGCCACAGATTGTCAAGTCGAGATGGTGCAGGGTTATTTGTATGGTGAGCTAAAACCAGCGCAAGACTATACTGAAAATTTTTAAGTTTAAGGTTTGTAATGACAATTGATTCTTCTACCACTATCCCTGTATGGAGGGGGCTCAATAATAAGTTAGGCAATATTAAGGGTGTCATCTGTGACCTTTGGGGCGTCCTCCATGACGGCAGTGTCCAGCACCAAGAGGCAGTTGAATGTTTGATAAAGATACGGTCACAAGGCATTCCTGTGGCTTTACTATCCAATTCACCAAAGCCGGTTAACGAAGTTTGGCGCTATCTAGATGACCTTGGTATTCCTAAGTCGGTTGCAGATGTGCTTATTTCATCAGGCTCCCTAGCGCGTCGTATAATACGCGATACTAAGAGCGGTCAAAAAATGTATCACATTGGGCCAGCTGAGCGGGATGCTGCTACACTTGAGGGGCTACCTGTTGAACATGCAAGTTCCCCAGAGACAGCAGATTTTATTCTTTGTACTGGTTTGGACGAAACCACAGGGGAAGCCCACCGACCCATGTTGAAAGAGGCTGCTGTATTAGGCGTGCCGATGATATGTGCAAATCCTGACAGAATTGTACATGTAAGAGAAGAGCTTCAACTTTGTGCCGGCGTGGTTGGCGATGTTTACCAGTCTCTTGGAGGTGACATCGTATGGGCTGGCAAGCCAAATATATTTGCTTTGCATAGCGCAGCCGAAGCCTTAAATCTACCATTGGATGAAGCGTCAATACTTATGATTGGGGACAGTTTTCAAACGGATATAGCAGGTGCAGCAAATGCTGGTTATAAAGCGATATTAATAGCAGGCGGCATTCATAGAGATGATATTTTACCCCTCTTAAGTCCAGGACCGCTAAGCTATGAGCAATTAGCTGAAATTTTGCATAGAGATAGTCATGCACTACCAGCATTGGAGTCAATAATGCCTAGCTTAAAATGGTAAGACTAGGCACGAAGAATTTTTTCTTATTAGCTGAATAGAGCGTCAATATCTTCTTGGCTTGTGGTTTTACCCGCATCTATTTCAGGCTCAGGCTCAGGCTTCGGTTTAGCCTTGGCCTTAGGTTCAGGTTCAGGCTCCGGTTCAGGCTCCGGCTCAGGTTCGGGTAATGGGCTTGCGGCCATCAGAGCATCGATATCCGCTTGACTATCAATAAGAGAAGATGGCCCAGCTTTTTTCTTGGTTTCAACAATTAGTTCTTCTTCTGAACTTTGCGGTGCGTCTTCACTGAGTGTCTCGTCTGCATTTAGAAGGTCATCGATTGTGCTTTGGTCGATACCTTCACCTTCAAGAGCAGGCCCACTTAATAGAGCATCATCGCCTTCTTTAGCAGGAGCTTCAGATTTGGCGCGAAGAATATCAGCTTCACTCACACCAAGTAGAGCACTTAGTTCAGACACTCTCGCTTCAATATGGGTAAAAGTTTCAACAACTTTTGAGATACGTTGACCTGTTATATCTTGGAAGGAACAGGCTTCAAAAATCCGCATAACAGCATCTTGAACACTTGCGTGACCATCTTCATCTGTAAGATCAGCCCCCATGATTTCTTCTGCGGCATTCATGATGGTATTGGTTGCTTCTTCAGTTGCCTGAACAATTGCATCTAGCTCCAAGCCTGCCCGATCAATGCCAGTGTCTTCTTTTTCTTCGCTTGTTGATAAAGTAGCTATTTCAGTTCTTGCATTGGCAATATATTCGTTTAGTGACTGACATTCATTATAGATAGATGTGTCAATAGACCCAAAAAAAGCCTGCATAGAGCCGATCAAAACCTCGGTAACCGATGCTACTTCGGTTAGAGATATTGGATTATCTTTGTTTTTGCGAAGATGATCGACTAAGCGCTCAACCTGCCCCGGAAGTTCCTCCGACAGCATATGCATTCTCCAATATTAAAGTTAGAAGTCACCAATAACTGCAGAAATTTTAGTTTTTAATGTCGCAGCATTAAATGGCTTCACTATATAGTTATTCACCCCAGCTTTTTTAGCAGCGATAACATTATCTGTTTTAGATTCGGCTGTAACCATTATGAAAGGTGTATCTTTGATCTGAGAATCTGCGCGAACTTCCTTGAGAAACTCATAGCCAGTCATTGGCTCCATATTCCAGTCAGAAATAATCAATCCATATTGTTTGGCGCGGGCTTTAACAAGCGCTTGTGATCCATCTGTGGCTTCATCTACATTGTCAAAACCCAACTGCTTGAGCAAATTACGGATAATTCTCAGCATTGTTTTATAGTCATCGACAATAAGAACGGGCATACCCTTATCTACGGCCATGCTTATATTCCTTTAATTAAATTTTTTCCTCATAGCGCAAGAATGCGCTACACCTAAATTCTGTAAGAATGAACCTACTACCACTTCTGTGAACAATTGGTTAACCTACTATAATCTCTTTTTCAATGCATCTAATTGTTTATTTACAGGTTTTTACCAATAAAGCAGGAAAAAGGTCCTGAATCAATTTATATTTTATATCTAAAGGCTCTTGCGACAAAACTGTTGCTGGGCTAATCATTGCTATAAATTTTATTAGAATGTGGCTTTTTAACAGGTCTGTCGAAAATACCCTATGCATTTATATCGCCATCCAAAAGAAGTAATCCATAAAGAAAAGGGCTGTGTCGTGGCTCTTGGTAATTTTGATGGTTTCCACAGAGGGCACCATGTTGTCATTGGCGAAGCGGGTCGACTAGCTCGAGAAATGGGTCTCAATCTCGCTGTTGTGGTGACCGAACCACATCCGATCAGTTTTTTTCAGCCAGATAAAGCACCATTTAGACTCACACCTTTTCGCCCTAGGGTGCAATTATTAGAGCAGTTTGGTGTTGATGTGCTTATGGTTCTCCCTTTCGATAAAGACTTGGCGTCTTTGGGTGCGCAGGAGTTTGTTAATCAAGTTCTGCTCGACGGTCTTGATGCAAAACATATTTGCGTTGGATATGATTACCGGTTTGGTGCCAAGCGTAGTGGCGGCCTTGATGTGCTACGCTGGATGGGAGAAATGGAAGGTTTCGGCGTTTCGGTGATTGACCCGGTAGTGGTCGGTATTGATGGCTATGCAGGACAAGTTTACTCTTCCACTTTAGTGCGCACGGCTCTCGAAGATGGCGAGCCCAGAAAAGCGGCTGCACTTCTTGGTCACTGGTGGTCAATAAATGGTCGCATAAGCAAAGGCGACCAGCGTGGTAGAACGATTGGTTTCCCAACCGCTAATATTGAACTGGGAGAATGTTTGCAGCCCAAAAAAGGTGTTTATGCTGTCAGGGCTATTTTAGAAGAAGACACCAGTGGGACAATATACAATGGCGTAGCAAACCTTGGTTCGCGACCAACGTTTGATAAAAATGATATTCTATTAGAAGTGCATCTATTTGATTTTGACCAAGATATTTATGACCACCATATTCGTGTCGAACTAGTCTCTTATCTGCGAGAAGAAAAGAAGTTTGATTCGATTGATTGTTTAAAACAGCAAATTCAGCAGGATAGCCATGTTGCGCGGATTGTTCTAAATGAGCCTGATAACAAGCGGGATAGATTAGAGCCCCCCACTCTTGAGCGGTATTTCCGTCTCTTCCCGCAGCCCTTCATTCAAAAAACGACCATTTAACGGCTTTGTTTGTCTATTTACTCGACAGGCCTCCTTCCTCTTGCTAAAAACCCCGCATGTATAGACAGCACAGACATAGCATTAATCGAATTATTAACCCGGCCCATTAGTTTGGTGCCGGGAAGTTTATCGTTTAGTATATCCAAAATTTTTTAGAATTATTGTGCTGGGAGCACTCAAATTATGTCTGATAAAGACACTGTGACCGATGAAAACAAACGCGATTACCGCGATACAATTTCACTACCAAAAACCGATTTTCCTATGCGGGCGGGTTTGCCGCAGCGTGAGCCTGAGTGGTTAGAGCGTTGGGAAAGCCAAGATTTATATAAAAAATTACGCGAAGACGCGCAGGGTCGTGAGAAATTTACCTATCACGACGGCCCTCCCTATGCCAATGGCGATATCCATATGGGTCACGCCATGCAAAAAACGCTGAAAGATATTGTTTGCCGTACGCAGCAAATGCAAGGCAAGGATACGGCTTTTATTCCGGGGTGGGATTGTCACGGACTTCCAATTGAATGGAAAATTGAAGAAAAATACCGCAAGAAAAAGATGAACAAAGACGATGTTGACCCTGTTGAATTTCGTCGAGAATGCCGCGAATTTGCTGCCCATTGGATTGATGTACAAAAAGAGCAGTTTAAGCGCCTTGGCCTAGTGGCTGACTGGGACAACCCATATACAACAATGGCCTACGATGCTGAGGCCACTATCGTTGAAGAGCTTTTAAAGTTTTCTACCTCAGGTGCCCTGTACCGAGGGTCCAAGCCTGTGATGTGGTCGCCGGTTGAGAAAACTGCTTTGGCTGAAGCTGAAGTAGAATATCACGATCACACGTCAACACAAATCGATGTGGCCTTTGATGTGGTCGAAACCAAGTGCGATGCCCTTAAAGGCGCAAAGGTGATTATTTGGACCACAACGCCTTGGACCATTCCCGCCAACCGCGCTATTTGTTACGGTAATGATATAGATTATCTTGTCCTTGAGCATAACGGCAACAAAATTGTAATCGCCGAAGTGTTGCGGGCTGATTTTATGGCACGAATAGGCGTTGAAAGCCTTGATGTTGTCGCACCCCTTAAAGGCTCAGAGCTTGAAGGCACAATTTGCGCGCATCCTTGGCGTGGTCATTTTGAAGCGAAGGGGGGGTATGATTTTGATGTACCGCTTTTAGCCGGAGATCATGTCACCACCGAGGCTGGTACGGGTTTTGTTCATACGGCCCCCGGTCACGGAGAAGACGACTATAAAGTTGGTCATTTGCAATATGGTATTCCAGTTCCGCAAACGGTAAATGGTTCTGGTTGCTACTTTGACACTGTGCCACTGGTTGCTGGCAAGCATGTTTATAAAATCGCACCCGAGATTTGCGAACTTTTAGGCGATGCGCTTTTGGCATCAAGCTCGATGGTTCATAGTTATCCGCATAGCTGGCGCTCCAAGGCACCGCTTATTTTCCGCAATACACCGCAGTGGTTTATCTCAATGGAGAAAACTGGCCTGCGTGATACAGCGCTGAACGCTATCAGGAACGAAGTAAACTGGTTTCCTGCTAGAAGCCAAAATCGCATTGAAGCCATGGTCAGAGACCGCCCGGATTGGGTTATCTCGCGCCAGCGTGCTTGGGGTGTGCCGATCACGATTTTTGTTCACAAAGAAAGCGATGAAATTCTAGTCGACGCAGATGTTAACGACCGCATTGTTAAAGCCTTTAAAGAAAATGGCGCTGATGCATGGATAACCGTGCCTGCACAAGAGTTTCTTGGGGAAGCCTATAATGCCGACGATTATGAGCAAGTAACAGATATTCTTGATGTTTGGTTTGATAGCGGTTGTACACATGCTTTTGTCACTGAAAAACGTGAAGAGCTCAGCGCTCCGGCGGATCTTTATATTGAAGGTACTGACCAGCACCGAGGCTGGTTCCAGTCAAGTCTTTTGGAGAGTTGCGGCACCAGAGGGCATGCACCCTATAAAAATGTTCTAACCCATGGATTTGTGCAAGATAAAAATGGTCGTAAAATGTCCAAGTCTTTGGGCAATGTGGTTAACCCTCATAAAATCATTCAGCAATATGGTGCGGATATTCTAAGGCTTTGGGTTGTCTCGACCGACTATACAGACGATGTTCGCATTGGTGACGAAATTATGAAGGGCGCGGCGGACGCTTACCGTAAAATCCGCAATACCATGCGCTTCATGCTTGGTAACTTAAACGATTTTGACGAGAGCGAACGCCTCAGTGTCGATGAAATGCCCGAGCTTGAGCAATATATGCTTCACCGCCTTTATGAGTTGGATGCAAAAGTTAAAAAGCACACAAGTGAATTTGATCTGACACCGCTGTTTCAGGAATTATATCATTTCTGCATTCAAGATATGAGCGCCTTTTATTTTGATATCAGGAAAGATAGCCTCTACTGCGATGCAAAAAGCGATATCCGTCGCCGCGCAGCGCGCACGGTGCTTGACGAGTTGTTTAAATGTATGACAACTTGGTTTGCGCCAATTTTAGCCTTTACCTGCGAAGAGGTTTGGGTAAGTCGCTACGGTGATGATGCAGCGAGTGTGCACCTTCAGCAATTTAAGGATATTCCAGCCAACTGGCAAAATAGCGAGCTTGTTGCCAAGTGGGATAAAATTAAAGAAATGCGCAACGAAGTAACTGGAGCAATTGAGCCTTATCGCCGCGATAAAACTATTGGGTCTAGTCTGCAAGCCCATGTGTCGGTTGCCGTGCCGGACCAGTCTTATGTAGATGTGGTTGAAGGTCTGGACCTTATGGAAATATTCATCACCTCTGGTGCGACTATAAGCGTTGCAGGAAATAAGATAGAGGTTTCTGTTGCTGTCGCCGAGGGTGAAAAGTGTGATCGCTGCTGGATGGTGTTGCCCGAAGTTGCCGACAACGGCGATTTGTGTAACCGCTGCACTGATGCGGTTAAGTCGTATGACGCTGAGGCTGCGCAGTGACTTTAAGTCCCTATGCTCGGCGTGGTTTTTTGCTAGCACTTATTGTGCTGGTCGCCGACCAGTTGAGCAAATGGTGGATTTTAGAGAGCTTTAACCTACCGCAAAAAGGCAGTGTGGAGCTTTTGCCCTTCCTCAATTTTACCATGGTTTGGAACAAAGGTATCTCGATGGGCCTTATGACGGCGGACGGGGATTTGGGGCGCTGGATATTGGTCGGTGTAACGACTGTTGTGACCATCGCACTGGTTGTTTGGCTTGTCCGCTGTAGTGATAAATGGCTATCGTTGGCCCTTGGCGCACTTATTGGCGGAGCTGTTGGTAATATCCTCGACCGCATAGTCTATGGTGCGGTTGCCGACTTTATTCATTTGCATGCCTTTAATTGGTCATTTTATGTCTTTAATGTTGCAGATGCGATGATTTCACTGGGTGTTATAATTTTACTGCTCGATGGCTTGCGTAGCGAAGATAAAAGCCCTACAAGGGATGAAAGTAAGTCTGGCTAAGAGAGCTTTGACTAAAGGAGTTGGATGAATGAGAACTAATTTAATGTTACGGGTAGCAACTATTGCCCTCGCGGGATCCATGTTGGCAGGATGTGGTTTGGGGTCTTCCTCACCTTCTGGGCCGGATGAATTTACTGTTGTGGGCCGTGCACCACTGGTTATTCCACCAGAATCTGATTTGCGTCCACCACGCCCAGGCGAGCCTCGTCCGCAAGAAATTGACCCTGCAAATCGTGCGATGCGTGCGCTGTTCCCTCGTGGCACCAAAGTGCCGCCAAAGCCTAGTGAAGGCGAGCAAACTCTTTTGGATCATGTGGGAACGGGCGCTAATGCAGACATCCGCTCAAATGTTGGTCTTTTGGACCTTGACGTAGCTAAAAAAAGTTTAATTCTGGTTGATATTCTAGCGGCTAACGAACGCCAAAATAGCCCGGATAATATTAGTATCGAAAGAATTGAAGGCTAAACCTTTCAAAACATTAAGAAATGTTATAAGCTCATCATACAGCGTTATGGTGGGCTTAATTTTTAGTATTAACTCTTTTTAAAAAAATAAGTGTTTTATACTATTATTATGGAAGGTCAGATGAAGTATTTTATTCGCGAGTTGATCACGCTTTCATATATTATTTTATCACCTGCCTTGCAGGCAGCTGATGAGTTGAAACTCCTGACAACTGAAGTGCTTCCGTATATTTCAAAGTCAGCGGATGGATCTTTGGGGGGCGTCACTTATAATCAAGTAGTTTGTATCTTAAATAAAATGGAGCAACCCTTTTCAATTGAGCTTGAGCCCTGGACAAGGGTTCAGGCAGATGTAGAGCGCGGTAGGGCTGATGGATTTTTCCCATCTACCGTATCGGATAAAAGAAGTAAATTTGCTGCTGCTTCAGATAGCCTCATGAACACAAATATTTTCCTTTATTATTTAGAAGATGCCCCGCTTAAACCTGACAGCCCAGAGTTTAAAGAAAAGGCAAAAATCGCCGCTTTGCATGGGACCTTAATACATCAGGATTTGGTAGATGCTGGATATGTGATGGGCCCAGATGCCCATTCCTTTGGGGCTTTATTCGACTTTTTGGATCGTGGACGTGCTGACGCTATTCTCTTGCCGGAGGATATTGCTTCTACAATATTAAAGACCCGTGAGACGCTTAAAAAATATAAGCGGCATATATATTCCTATCGTTTTTCTGTAGCTTATATTTCTAATGCATACCTTGAAAATCACCCAGATTTTTTACAACGTTTTAATAAAGAAATTGGCGGTTGCAAGCCGGGATATTCTAGCAAGTAATGCCGCCACGCACCTTGGGGCCTCTAGATTATAATTTATACTGCAAAAGCTTTTCATAAACAGGCATGCAGTCATCAACGACATGTTCTAGGCTTGTGCTTAAGACGTTTTCTTTTTTTTGGTAGGGCATGAAGCCAGTAGAGTTTTCAACACTTTTGTACCAGTGCGGCGCCCATACACCATCGCTGTCGCGCTTACCTGCGGGCCAGCTTAACATTGCATCATAAAAAGGAATATCAAGAGAAAGGCATAGCTTTTTGAGCAAATTTTGCGGGTTCTTCAAAACATCGGCACTATCGATAACGACAGGAGCTACACCTAACCGATCGCTCTCTCTTTCAAAAAAATTGTTCATCTGGCCCATGCCTAGCCTCTCAGCTGTGACCACGTCCATAGCATTTGCATAGCTGGCAATCATGGCGCGCGGATCCCGGATTAAAAAGACGTTGGTGACATCGCTTAACCAGCTTGTGTCCATACCTTCAATCATATGGTGGCACATCAGTTTTTGGTAAAAGATATCGACGCCTTTTGGTTCACTTCTAGTTAGCATGTCGATAACGGGTTCTTCGTTAATTGCTTGGCTCTCAAGTATGAGGTCATGCATTGGGTGGATTAGTCCAGACCGCTTTAAATAACAGGCATAAAAGGGCTCATCGACCACTGTCGTATCGGGTCTGTTTTCAAAGCTGCGCATCATTGCGGTTGATATATTGCGTGGACCAGACCACATGGCAATGCGCTTCATCACTAGAGCTCCCTGCCTTTGGCAGTTTCAGCCTTGATATAGTCCTGATAAACCTGTTGCAGGCGCTCGACCGTTGCCCCGGGCATCGTTGGGCTTTCATCGTCGCCAATGGTGCGCCCGTCGATAGTATGCACAGGTACGAGGCCGGCAAATGTTCCGGTGACAAAAGCTTCTTCAGCGCCGTAAACATCGGTGAGACTGAAATCTTTTTCACGGACCTTGATGCCACTTTCCTTGGCCAGCTTAATCACAGTAGCGCGGGTAATGCCGCCCAAACAATATTTACCCGAACTGGTCCAAAGCTCCCCATCGCGCACAATAAAAAAATGGGTGCTGTTGCAGGTGGCGACAAACCCGTGTGGGTCAAGCATAAGGCCTTCGTCAGCCCCTGCTTTCGTGGCTTGAATGCAAGCGGTGATACAGTTTAGTTTACTGTGGCTGTTGAGCTTTTGGTCTTGCACGTCGGGTGCACCGCGTCTGACATGCACAGTGAAAAGGCTAATGCATTTGTTTACCGTTGACGGCAGAGCGTCTTTATATTCAGGAATGATAACAATGG
>CBFDBT010000056.1:0-13019 GCA_965603115.1 uncultured Alphaproteobacteria bacterium | reverse complement strand
ATCTGACCAAAAGGTTTCATTGCCATTTCCAGCTCAGATGGTGTCATTCCAATACCGTTATCTTTAACCGAAAGTACAACATGATCTCCTAAGGTTGATACCCTCAGATAAACATCCCCCCCTTGAGGCGTAAATTTGACCGCATTTGTGAGTAGGTTAAGCATAATTTGTTTAAAGAGCCTCGGGTCAGTATAAAAATTTAGGTCTTCCATGCAGTCAACATGTAGATTCACTGTTTCTTTTTCTGCTTTTTTCTTAACCAAACGTACACATTCATTAACGACATCACTGGCCTGAATTTCCTCTTCATTCACATCAAGCTGACCGGCCTCCACCTTAGATAGGTCAAGAATGTCATTGATAATTGAAAGCAAGTGTCCGCCACTATTAAAAATATCAGTCGCATATTCTGCATATTTGGGTGAGCCTACAGGACCAAAAATTTCACCAGAAATTATTTCAGAAAATCCAAGAATAGCATTAAGAGGCGTTCTAAGTTCATGACTCATATTGGCTAGAAATTCTGACTTCGTCTGACTAGCCATGTTAGCTTCATCGCGAGATGCAATCATCTCTTTCTCTCGCGTAAGGTCATCAGAAATATCACGCGCGACGATAAGTAAAAGGCTTTTTCCATCCAGCTCAATACTTTCAGCCGATACAGTCAATTGCCGATACATGCCACCACGGGCATTGAGTACCACAGGCATATTTCTGGCACTTGTCTGGGAATGCATTTTATGTGTAAGCCAATCCCTCACAGTATTATCAGCCCACACTGACAAGTCTTTAGCCATCACATCAACAGCGTCTTTACGAGAAACTCCAGTGATTTCAACGAAGGCGCTATTTACGTCAATAATTTTCCCATCATCCATGTTCACAATAATTGTAACATCGGGGCTCAAATCAAAAATTTTGCGAAACAATTCCCGCGAGACTCTGTTTTCAAAATCTGAAACTTTTATCTCGGTTACGTCAACTATAGACAACATATTTGCAGGTTCACCGTCCCAATCAATATGGTCAACATGGCATTTTGCATCAACCTTAGAGCCATCTTGTTTTGTTAAAAGAAATTCATAATCCTCTCGTCGGTCAAAGTCGCTTGTTCCACCAGCTATGTCTCTACCCAGTGCTTTCCAGCCAGCTTTGGGTAGACAGTTTTTTATTGTTCCATGCCTAAAGACTTCTTCAACTCCATCAAAACCGAGTAGATTTATGAAAGATTTGTTTACAAATACGGGATCGCCACCTTGTGACACCATGATGGCTTGAGATAGCCTATCTAATAAATTACGAGAACGATTGCGAGCCTCTAAGTGGCTTATAGAAACTGAGGCCGTCAAAATATACTGTTGTTTTGAGCCGCAGTTCATAAGCTCTACAGCACCTTCAATTTTTTGGGTTTGATCATTTGGGTGAGGAATACTAAAGTTTGAAATTGTTTGATCACAAGATAGCTCACAGATAGCTTGTTTAACAATTTCAGCGCTTGTCTCGTCAATCGAATCATAAAAATCTTGAAGTGTCTTTAATGCATTTTCACCCGCATGCTCGAGCCAATTTGTGCCAACACATCGTATCGTTCCATCATCATTCCAGCTTAATGACCAGCGCCCAAGGCAGAAAGCTTCATCATATATGTCTATTGTTTCTAATTCTGCGCCCACGACCAAACTCCAACCCCAAACAAGTGCTACATTGTAAAAGATCCTACAATGATGGGCATCATCATTACCGAAACACGTTAAATAATAATGAATCAAAACAATAATTTTTATGAATTTTACAATTTATTGCGATGATTACTGTATGCTGAAATGGTTTAGTGTATATACTATAATACGTTAATAAATATTGCGGCCCCATCTCTTTAAGAAAAGGTGTTTGATATGTTTTCAGGATTTAAAAGCTTTCTACTGATGAGCCTGCTCACATTAGTGAGTTTTACGGCACAAGCGGAAGAAAACACCACCAATATCACAATACAAACTTCACTCGGCTCTATAGATATTGCTCTCTATCCTGACCGCGCACCTATCACTGTTGATAATTTTTTAAAATATGTAGATGCAGGGCTCTATATTGATGGCGCCTTCACCCGCACCGTACGATATGACAATGATAATGGCAGCCCTAAAATTGCAATGATTCAAGGCGGGGCGCGTCTAGATGTTGCTCGTTTTCCAGCTATCCCACTTGAGACCACACAACAAACCGGTATCATTCACGAGAATGGCGTCATCTCAATGGCCCGAGATACATTAACGTCCGCAAGAGCTGAGTTTTTCATCACTATAGGCGCACAACCTGCCTTAGACTTTGGAGGAACACGCCACAAGGATGGACAAGGGTTTGCCGCTTTTGGTATTATAACAAGCGGCATGTCGGTGGTGCGGGCTATTAATGATATTCGTGATACCAAAAATACTGATGATGCTTACATCGAGGGACAATACCTCAAAAATCCAGTTAAAATTATACGCGTGCTTCGCAAGTAACTTTTACTCTTCTGCTTTAATGGAGACCCCGTCTTCAATTTGGTCCGATGGGTGCAAAATGATAGTATCCCCCACATTCAAACCCGCAAGCACTGTAGCATAATCAACGTTATATGCACCGATTTTGACGGGCGTTAATTGCGCTTTTCCATCAATCTCCGTAAAAACTGCCCAGTCGCCATTGCTGCGGAACAGACCGCTGATGGGCACCCTTATCTGGCCTATTTTATGATCCAGAACTATTTTAGGCTCCACTCTAAACCCATGCCCAAGCTTTGAAAAAGCTGCTGCTGGCTCATCAAAATCAATGATTATATTTACCCTCTGTTCTTCAATGCCCAGCGCTGAAACCTTTAAAAACCCAGTAGGCTCTACTAGACGCACTTGCCCCATTAATCGCTCACCACCCCAACCTTCGATAATTACCGAAGCGCCTTTCGTGACTTTAACGGCGCTTGTGGATAAAAAATCAGCTACAATTTCAAGCTCTGCAGCATTACCAACGGACAAGATTGGTGTGCCAGCAACAACGACCCCTTCGCTTTGGTGATGCAGGGCAAACACAACACCACTCACTGGAGATTTGATTTTAAGTAGCGCTGTCTCGTCGCCCTTACCATTAGTAACCGGAGGGGCCAGCACAGCCTCAGCATTGGCAAGCTCTGCCCTTCGCACATCAACCGCTGCATGGCTAGATTTGAGGCTGGATTGCGCTTGTTCTAATTGAAGCGCGACCCTATCCAGCATAGCTTGCGACACAGTACCACTTTTAAATAATGGCTCTATTCGGCTCAGTTCAGATTTTGCAAATTCAACCTCAGCTTCTGTGCGGTGCTGATCGCTCTCTGCAAGTTCTAGTGCGGCCTTTGCTCCTCTAACACTCGCTTTAGCGCTTTCAGTGCTGCGGCTATCTAAAAAGGCTGCTGGGCTGGCGAGCATGGTGAATAAAACCGTTTTGCCACCAGTAACTTCATCGCCAACTTCTTTTTCAATGCGTAGCAATCGACCAGTAATTGGAGCGGATACGACATAAAGATCTTTAACTCTGGTTTTGCCATCGTCCTGGATAGTGACAACAATATCCCCCCGCCCAATGGTCGCAACCTCCACCGACACAGCGGCAGGCATAAAAGCAAATATTAACCACACAAGCAGAATGCCACCCGCAAGTATCATAGCCCAGTTTTTTGCTTTTAAATTTGCCACTATTTTTCTCCCTATTCTTTTGTCTTCAGTGCTGCAACCAAATCCAACCTAGCCGCTTTTCTAATAACGACCAAACCCGAAGCAAGGCTTGCTATTATAATGACCAGTGAAGCGTAACCAAGCGCCCAGCGGGTAACTGAAATTGGTATTCTAAACAATTCACTACTTATAGACTGTGCAATATAATAGGCCAATCCATAACCTATCGCCATACCAATCGGAAGGGCAACAAGAGTAAGCAACCCTAGCTCTCCCAGTAGCACAGTGTTCACTTCAGCGCGCGTAAAGCCCATAACCCGCAAACTCGCTATTTCCCGCTGGCGTTCATAAAAACTGATACGCGCACTCGAATAAACCACGCCAATGGCAATGAGACTTGCAAAAAGTGTATTGATGTATGTCATCGTCCCCATCACTTCATCCATAGAATCCTGCAAAGATTGCTTGGCACTTTTTTGAGCACTGATACCAAGGATGCTCGGCATCCCTTTTATAGCTCTAAACAGCGCATCCATCATATTTTCATCCACCAGCAAATGCGCGCCGGATATAAGATCACCATCCTGCATCAAATCGTTCAGGGCTGAAAGCTCAATATAAGCAGGTGTTCCCAAAAAAGTACTTGTGAGGCTATTAACACCCACATCTAGCTCACGGCGGCTGCCCGATTTCATCTCAAGATGAACTGTCCCTCCCGCTTGAACGTCGAGCGATTTAGCAAGCTCATCGGAAAGGATCAGCCCTGATAAGGGAACAGAAATATTCTTGTCATTCGTATCGATAAGACGAGATAGGCGTGGCTCAGGAACAACGCCAGTGATGCCTTGCAATTTTTTGATATGTCCAGCGCCAATCTCAACAGGGACCGAGCGAAATTCTTCCACTTGCAACACACCGGGTAAATTCATCAAATCAAAACGCATAGTGCGGTTCTGTGCTTCAGTGAAATAGAGCGTCACATCCATACGCCCTACAACATCAAACTGAAGGTCAATCATGCGGTCCACCGCACTATTGTTTGTTTGGGCACCAACCATCATACCCATTGCCAGAGCTATTCCCAGACACGTCAGCATAGCTCTCAGGGGCCACCTGGCTATATGACGCAGGATCATACGACTGGTTTGGTCCAGCTTGTCCCAAAGTCGTCCCGCCCTAAAGCGCACTTTGCTATAGTCCGTTGGTACAGCCGGAGCCATTGCCACAGCAGGGGGCAGAGAGAGCACACCGCGAACGGCTGTATAGACACCAAGCGCGCCAGAGCAAATCGCAATCAAAGTTGCAAGGCCGTAAAAATGCATAGGCGCATCAAACTCAAGGACAGGGAATTTATAATAGTCCTGGTAAATTGCCGCCATACCTTCGCCCATATAGCCACCAAAATAAAAGCCTCCAAGGATACCCAGACAAACCAGCGTGCCGGCAAACTTTGAATAATGCCAAGCAATAGATAGACCGCTATATCCAAAAGCCTTGAGGAGCCCAACCTGTTCTCGCTCTTGCTCGACAATACGGTTCAAAACAATATTGAGTAGAAAAGCAGCCACCAACATAAAAATAGTTGGCAAAATAGTGCCTAGCGTACTCAGCCCATCCAGCTCACTCTCAAGAAACTGATGAGCCATATGATCATCGCGGCTATAGGCCCCAAAACCGGCGTAGGGCTCCAACACATCATCAACGGCCTTCAGTACCATGTCGATATCTACCGACCTGCCAATAGTAAAGACCGCCTCGTTAAAAGCGCCATCCATGTTAAAAGCATGATCAAGCGCCTCTCGCCCCATCCACATTATTGCGTATCTGCTGGCGTTTGGAACCAATTCACCGGGCGGGATGGAATAAACAAATTCAGGGCTCAAACCAGCCCCTACAACCACCAATTCACGTTTAACACCGTAAATATTGGCAGATATTTTATCCCCTTTGACCAGCTTATGTGCATCGAGAAAGTCTTCGCTAACCACCACTTCATCAGGGTTTTCTTTGTCTGGGTAGCGACCCCACCTTAAAAATATATCGTTAACCAGAGGCTTGCCATATTTAGGCAGAGAAACCAGCTTAGCCGTCACGGGCTCGATTATGCCCTCAACATTCAATATCGCCCCCGATGAAATGCGGCCCTCGGCCCTGCGTATGCCGTCGATCGTTTTAATATGATCAATCAGAGCATTTGGCGCACGTCGTACAGGCGCCCAACCATCCGCCATCTTGAAGTTCGCATAATAATTCTCGCGGGCTTGCACGAGGGAACCATAAGTCCCGTTCATCAGGATAAAAACCGCCACACCACAGCCAATGACCGCAGCTAGAGCAAACCCTTGCCCGCGCATCAGCCACAGGTCACGCAATAATTTGCGTGTCATGGGAGAAAAAGAACGAAGATAAAGGCTTTTAAGCACAATATTCTCTCTTGTTAGAGGTCAATCTCTTCGGGCGGTATAGGACTTTCATTAACGACTATCTTGTCGATTAATCCATCTTTGACGTAGATGACCCTGTCCGCCATATCTGCCACTTGGGCATTGTGGGTTACCATCATTTGTGTGGTACCAAGGTCAAGGCTAACATCAACAAGAGCGCGCAAAACCATTTTGCTGGTGACACTATCAAGCGCGCCAGTTGGCTCATCACAAAACATAACACTTGGCCGCTTGGCAATGGCCCGTGCAATAGCAACCCGCTGTTGCTCACCGCCAGATAATTCACTGGGGAAATGGTCCATCCGCTCTTCTAGACCTACGATTTTTAACGCCTTTTCTGCCGTCATCGGATTTTGAGCAATCTCTGTTACTAGCGAGACATTCTCGCGCGCGGTCAGCCCCGGCATTAAATTATACATTTGGAAAACAAAGCCAACATTGTTGCGTCGGTACTGGGTGAGCGCATCATCATCCATTTTATCCAGCTCAAGATCACCGAACCATATTGTGCCGCTTGATGGTTTATCAAGCCCGCCCAGCATGTTTAAAAGTGTGGATTTGCCACTGCCCGATTGCCCCAGCAGCACAACCAGCTCGCCTTCGAGTATATCAATATCAATCCCGCGCAGCGCATGAACAGCCCCCTCACCCTCGCCATAAACTCGGGTGACACCTCGCGTTCTAAAAGCTAAAGGCCTATCCTGTTTCATCATAAAGCTAGTTAACCATATATTTTTTTGATATCAATGATTAAAGTCAAGTTGCGACGATATTATACCCTGTTTGGAGAATAAAATGATGCCAACAATGCTCTCAGTGCTTCTCTTAAGCTCAAGCTTTCTTGTCCAGAGCGTGAAAGTAGATGGCCTCCACCCTCAAACGGAGCAAACGGGCGGCGTGATGAGCGAGGCGCAGGCGGCTTATGATGTGCAGCATTATACCCTCAAGCTCAGTGTTGATCCGGCAAACAAGCATATAGCCGGTGTTGTGGTGATGCGAGCCAAAATATTATCGCCGCTGACTGAAATTGAACTCGACCTTGATCCGCGCTTTACAGTGGGTGTGACCACACTCAATGGCAAAAAGGTGACCTTCCGCAGTAAAGGAGGCAAACTAATACTTGAAGCGAGCAACCTGTTAACAGCGGGATCAGAGGTTGAAACAACCGTTGCCTATAAAGGCATACCCCATGTTGCCAAGCGCGCGCCTTGGGACGGGGGTTTTGTTTGGGCCAAGACCAAAGATGATAAAGACTGGATAGCAACCGCCGTGCAAGGCAATGGCTGTGACCTATTTTGGCCCTGCAAAGACCATGTCGCCGACAAGGCTGACGAGGGGGCGGATATGATTATCACCGTGCCCAAGGGATTGACCGCTGCTATGGCTGGAGTTTTACAAGCTGTTAGCCTTGGCAAAAAAACGGAAACCTTCATCTGGAAAACCACCAAACCCATCGCGCCGTATCATATTGCGCTTAACATCGGCCCTTACGAAGTAATTAAAGACAGCTACAAAAGCGTTAATGGCACCAAAGTGCCCATCGAATTTTATGCGCTGCCCGAAAGTGTGAAAAAAGCTAAAAAACTCATTAAGCATGATTTTAAGAACCAGATTAAAATGCTCGAGAGCCTCCTTGGCCCCTACCCTTGGGGCGATGAGAAAATAGGCGTTGCTGAAACACCCCATCTGGGTATGGAACACCAGACGATGAATGCTTACGGCAACAAATATCGCATGGACGATCATGGCTACGACTGGCTTATTCAGCATGAATTTGCTCATGAGTGGTGGGGTAACATGCTGACCCAAAAGCGCAGTAGGGACTTCTGGCTTCATGAGGCCACCAGTACCTATATGCAACCGGTTTATTCTGAGGACCTTGGCGGCAAACCAGCCTACAAAAAGGCTATGGAAGTTCTTTACCGCCAAATTAAAAATTGCGCCCCGGTGGTGCCTGAAGGAAATCCCACAGACAATGAAATGAAAGCGGGCAATGATGTTTATTATAAAGGCGCATGGATGCTGCACACTCTGCGCGGCATGGTGGGTGATAAGCTTTTCTGGAAAGCCCTGCGTACCATACTTTATGGCAAAGCGGATGTCGATGATATTCAATATCCAATTAAGTCCGTCGAAATGAATACCGAAGAATTTATTGAAATATTCAATGATGTAGTGGGTCGTGACCTAACATGGGTGTTTGACGTATATTTGCGTGAGGCATCACCGGTTATGCTTGACCAAGACCGCACTAAAAACGCGCTAGAGCTCAACTGGATTGCTCCAGGAAGTCGGGTCTTTCCCATGCCGATTGAAATCAGCATCAATGGTGCGCTAAAAGTGCTAGAGATGACATCTGGCAGTGCGCGCTTATCAATTAATCCAAATGATGAGATTATAATTGACCCCGAGCATAAAATTTTGATGCACCGTGAAGGTGGAAATATTTGTCATCCAGCGGCAAAACATCAATAAAATTAGAAATGGTTTCTTTCGAAAGTGATTCTTTGCCCAAGTTGTAAATTAAAAAGATTCATATTTACGCTTTTCGCCCAAAAAATTGATTTTAAGGTCAAAACTCTGCTCAATTCATCGCATATACGGCTCAATTCATCGCAAATATAACAAAAGTTTAGTTAGCCAATATGGAAAGTCCTATTCAAGGTCTCTATTTGCTGTTACAGTTAACAAGTTAATAAAGAAGCACAAAAATGTGCTCATAAACGACAGCAAAAGGATAAAAATGTGAGGAAAATATATCGTATTCTTGCTCCCGTCGCGGTTATAGCGGTCGGTACAGTAAGTATCGTGGCTCTTAATGCCACAGCTCCAAAACCAGATAAAAAAGAAGAAACTGTACGCAGCATTTCCATGTTCGTGGAGCCCGTTATCTCTAGAGCGGTTATTCTGACAGTATCAACTCAAGGTGAAGTGCGCCCAAAAACTGAGATTGACCTTATCTCTCAGGTTTCAGGCCGCATCAAATATGTGGGTGATAATTTTGTCGATGGAGGTTCTTTCAAATCATGGCAGTCTCTTGTCAAAGTTGAAGATGAAGAATATGAGTATGCGGTAACAGTCGCTGAATCTAACGTAGCTGAAGCAACCGCACAATTTGCACGCACCCGTGCAGACGCAGACATTGTTGCTAAGCAGTGGGACAAGTGGGTTGATGGCATCCCAACTGATCTAGCTCTGCGCAAACCACAAATCGCTCAGGCAACAGCAAAGCTAAAAGCTGCTGAAGCCAACCGCGATAAAGCGCGCCTTGATCTCAAACGCACAGAAATTTCCGTTCCTTTCACGGGGCGCATCCGTTCAAAGTTTGTAGATATCGGACAATATGTATCTCTAGGCACAAAAGTAGGTCGGGTCTTTGCAACCGATGTTGTTGAAATTCGTTTACCCCTTTCTGATCGTCAACTCTCAACTCTTAATCTCCCGATGGCCTTTCAAGCGACCAGCGACAGTGCTCCTCGCGTAATATTATCTGCTAATCTTGCAGGTAAGACTTACGAATGGGAAGGAAGATTGGTGCGAACTGCTGCTTCGATAGACCCTAAAACACGTATGCTATACGCAGTTGCCGAAGTTAAAGACCCTTATGGCGCTGCTGCAAAGGATGGCATGCCTCTCGCTGTGGGGCTTTTTGTCAATGCCACAATTGAAGGCCGCGCCTTTGATAATGGCATCGTTATGCCACGCGCTGCTCTGCGCGCCGGCAGTAAAGCCTATGTCGTAACAGATGACAGCACGCTTTCCATCCGTGATGTAACTATTCTGTCTTCTAGTCCAGATGGTGTCATCATTGGCAGCGGTGTTGAATCTGGTGAACAGGTTGTTATATCGCCTGTGAGAACAGCGATAAATGGCATGGTTGTTAAAGCGCTTTCATCTGATGGTGTCATTACGCCTGAAGCAGGTAGTGAAACTGAGACAGAAGTCGTCTCGGAGACACCTGCTGAAACAGCAACCGGTAAGTAGGGAGAAAAATCATGAATAGTTTAATTGCTTGGTTTGCTCGTAACACGGTTGCAGCAAACATGTTGATGATTGGTATCATTTTTGGTGGAATGCTCTCCTTTATGTCGATGGGCAAAGAAGTTTTCCCAACAGTCCCTGTTAATTATATGGGTATTACAGTTAATTGGCCTGGCGCCTCGCCTAAAGAGGTTGAAGAGCAAATCATAATCCGCATCGAAGATGCCTTGGCTGATATGCACGATATTGATCGCATTCAGGCCACAGCAGGCGAGGGCTTTGGTCGTATTACGATCGAATCTAACCCAAAAGCGGACCTTGCTGACTTCTTAAACGAAGTAAAAACACGCATGGACGGCATATCGGGTTTGCCCCGTGACATAGAACCACCTCGGGTGGAGCGTTATAAAGCCGAAGAACAATTACTTGGCATTGTGCTTTACGGTGATATCGATGAAAAAATTCTTAAACGCTATGCAAAAGCGGTACAAGATCAAGTATCAAAATTACCCGGCGCGGCTGACATTCAGATTGCCGGCACGCGTAACGAAGAGGTATCAATCGAGCTCAGTGAAGAAGCTATGCGACGATACGGCTTAACCTTTGATGATGTCTCAAAGGCAGTAAGAAGCTCTTCAGTTGACCTATCTGGCGGTATTATTAAAACAGCAACGGGCGAAGTTCCTCTGCGTGCCAGAAATCTTGCTCGTGATCAGGATGATTTTAACAATATTATCATTCGCCAAACCGAAGATGGCGGCACAATTCGTGTGGGTGATGTAGCTACTGTCCTAGACGGCTTTGAAGATCAGGACTTGCTTTCCCGTATGGATGGCGAACCTGCGGTTTTGATTATGATTAAATCCTCTGTTGGCATGAATGTGGTGAAAACCAGCGATGCTGTTCATAAATGGGTTGAAGAATATGAACCTACACTGCCCGAAGGATTGAAACTCACTCTTTGGTGGGATAGTTCTGATAATTATAAAAGCCGCCTTTCCACCATTTCATCATCAGCTCTAACTGGTTTGGCTCTTGTATTTATCATCCTTATTATATCTCTTCGCCCGAAAGTTGCTATGTGGGTCACTATTGGCATCTTCACCGCTTATATGGGTGCTTTCATTGTTATGCCTGCCAACGCAGTTACCTTGAACATATTATCTATGTTCGGTTTTCTCTTAGTGCTGGGGGTGGTGGTTGATGATGCCATTGTTATCGGTGAAAGTATTCACCATGAAGCCCATGTCAGCGGGGGCGGCCTAAACAGTGCTGTGGTAGGCGCTCAGTTGGTTGCTAAACCCGTCTTCTACGCGGTGATAACAACCATGCTTGCCTTCTTGCCCTGGTTACTCTTATCGGGTATTCAGGTCCAATTTACACGCCACATCACCATCACTATTCTCGGTGCTTTGACATTTTCGTTAATTGAAGCCTTCTTCATCTTGCCAGCGCATTTGTCAAAGTTGAAGCCTCGTGTACATATGGGTCGCCTGTCCCTGATGCAAAAAAGTGTAGCCGATGGCATCGTTAATTTTGCCAAAAATACTTATAGGCCCTTTGCTTATAAGGCGATCAAAAATCGCTATCTAACGGCAAGTATTTTTATCATCGGCTTTGCAATAGCTATTACGCTTACGCAAACGGGCCGCGTTAATTTCTCTTTCATGCCTGAAATGGAAAATGACATGATTCAGGTTCGCATTAAGATGCCACAAGGCACAACCTTTGAGAGATCTCAACAAATTTGGCAACAAATTACTGATGCTGGCAATTCACTAGATCCTCATTTTAAGCCGCGTTTAAAGGAAGATGAAAAAATCATCAACCACTATTTTGGCTTTGTAAGGCCTGTTCAAATTGAAGCTTACTATGATTTAGAGCCAAGCGATGTACGTGAAATTTCAACCAAGGAGATTGGTAATTATTTCCGCATAGCTCTTGGTGATATTCCTGACGCAGAAGAAGTTAATATTCGCTATACCTTCAATGATAGCGACCCTGACTTAAGATTTGCCGTTTTTGCCAATGACATGGAAACTCTGCAATCTGCTGTTAAAGACCTTGAACAAAAGCTGATGTCTTATGATGAGATATATTATGTAATCAACAACATTAATTCTGTGAATGATGAATTACATATTGAGTTAAAACCCGGTGCTGAAAAGATGGGGTTTAATCTTCAAAATGTCTCAAAGCAAGTGCGTCAAGCTTACTATGGCGATGAAGCTCAGCGCTTGGCTCGACCGGGTGGTGACGTAAAAGTTATGGTGCGTTACCCGCTTAAAGCTCGACGCTCCCTTGATAGTCTGCAAAATTTCTATCTCAGGTCTCCAGACGGCAATGAAGTGCCGCTTATGTCGGTTGTTGACTTGAAACTTGCACCGGGTATTAAAAGAATTCAGCGTAGAGACCGCATGCGTAGTGCTTCGGTAAAAGCTGGATTACCAGACAGTGCTCGCCAGCAAATCCAGGAAGAGTTGGACAAAGACTTTTTCCCAGATTGGGAAGATCGTCATCCCGGCGTTACGCGCAAGCTTAGTGGTCAAGCTGAAGGTCAGGCTAAATTCTTACAAGAAGTAGTCAGTCTCTACTTTATGGCCTTCTTTGCCATGTATGCTGTTATTGCTATCGCGTTCAGGAGTTACTTCTTGCCAATAGCAATAATGACTGCCATTCCATTTGCTTATATGGGCTCGGTTTTTGGTCACTATATAATGGATATGAAGATGGCGCTCTTTAGCTTCTTTGGTATTGCTGCGGCAGCTGGTGTGGTGGTCAACGACAACCTTGTGCTGGTGGACTATGCCAACAAGCTTAAAGAAAAGGGTGTGGACGCTTATCACTCCGCCGTGGAAGCGGCGACAGCGCGTTTCCGCCCTATCTTACTCACCAGCTTGACAAC
>CBFDBT010000055.1:0-13188 GCA_965603115.1 uncultured Alphaproteobacteria bacterium | reverse complement strand
GAGCTTGGCAGGGGGATACCATGCACAGCATAGTCAAAAAAAGCGTTTCCGGTTTTTACTTTAGAGCTTTTGTCGCCCAATAGAGACTGGATTAAGCCTTCAACCCCTTTTTCTAGCGGGGCTAACTCATAATCTTCACGCAGGGCCAATGTCGCTTTTGATAGAGCCATATACCTTTTCACAAAATCAGGATAAAATATTTGAGCCCGCAGGGCCGTATGATAGGAGTGACGGATAAAGCACAAATCTGCTAATAAAGGGTCATCATTGCTGTGCAGTTGATGTGGCTCCCACGACGCATAAAATATTGCCAACCAGACATAGAGGTCTTTGTTCAATTGAACATTGGGAAAAACATTTATGCGCTCAGGTAAAGTGATAAATTCAGTGTGCGCAAAGACAGGTCTTATCGAGTCATTGACTGCGCTAAGATAGCGTTGAGAGTTTATTCTGTGTTTATAGTTTGCGTTAGGGCATGTGATAAATTTAACGGATTTCCTACCGCTACTTGTACGGAAAATGGCAGGTAAAAACTCTCTTATATTGTCAAAGCTGACCGTTGCGTCATAACTATTAGTGGTGCAAAATCTGTGATGATTATTTCCTGCCATGATAGCCCCTGTTGCACGTAGTACAATTAAAGCCACCCCATCTTTTCACTGTTCATACAGTATTTTCCACTATAATACTTTGACTTGAATCAAACCCATAAATTGACAAAGGGCATTCAGTCCCTTATCGCTGCCCACGTAGGGTAGGCAAACAGAGCAGCTGTCTAGCAAGCTGTGAAGGATTAAATGAGCAGATGATTACAATATTCGGAATTAAAAATTGTGACACGGTTAAGCGCGCCTTAACATGGGCGGAAGATTTGGGGCTGGAGCATCAGTTTCATGATTTCCGCCGTGATGGGTTGGACGAAGCAACGCTTCGCAAATTTGTGGCAGCGCTCGGTTGGGAGGCCTTACTCAACAAGCGCGGCACGACGTGGCGCAAGCTCAAACCATCTGAGCAAGCTCACATTGACGAAGAAAAAGCCATTGCTTTAATGCTAAATAATGTTGCCCTCATCAAGCGCCCCGTGTGGGAGCGCGGCGGTCGTTACGCGCTAGGTTTTGCACAAGGCAAAGATCGGGAAAAACTGCGTAAAACACTTGATGTTTAGCTAAAAACCCCCATATTAATGGTGATCTTGGACTTAATTTCTAAGGAGAGATTGTCATGACATTATTCAAATTAATGAAGCTTGGATTTAATGGCCCGCTTAGCGGCTGGATCAAGCTGATCTTCGTCTTTATTCTTATCGAGGCTGGCTTGCTTTATTGGTCGCTTTATGAATTTTTTGTAGCGCCTGATATTGACGCCCGCGTTTTTTGGGGCTTTATCACGCTCTTTTTAGGCTTGATGGTTGGCTTGCAGAAAATGTGGTACTGGAGCCATCTTTACTTCCTGTGGGGCAGAGAGAAGGATGGGGCGTGAGGGTTATCTCCGTATGCTACTTTTAAATGTAAATCTGGTTTTTAGACCATCGGTTGAGACAGGCTTTCCATTTTCATATCGGGGTGCGTATCTATATTTGACAGCGGCTTTTTTAGCGGCCTCGGCAAATAAATCCATATTTTCACCATCAATTGCTTTCGGGTTTTTAACATATCCCTTCTCATCAACGGTAAATTCAAGGATAACAGAGCCTGTTTTCCTTGTTCGTGGATAGTCAGGCACAAATCTGTAAAGCGGTTTTTGCTCTTGGTTAACATCCATCGGTTGGGCTTTTCCTATCAACTGACAGTGTTTTGTCGCTTCCTCGCGCAACCCCTGTTTCTCCAGAATTTGTATCATAAAGGCATGGCCCGTCAGTGCAAAATGACTAGCGGGTGCAACTTCATCGAAGGTTTTAAGGGCCAAAGACATGGTTTTGGTGGCCTTGGTGTAACTCTTTGAAGCAAGTAAGGATTTAGCAACCCAAAAGTTTGAAATAGCGATTTGAAATTCATTTTTTTCTGGCTCTAGACTGTATAGCTTTAGTGCCTTTAGAAAGTATTTTTTAGCATCTTTTGAACCTTGGGAATAAAGCATCTCCCCCACTTGCAAATTCACAATAGCAATCGCGCTGGCATTTTCTTTAAAATTGCGGTCAACTATTTTAATAGCTTTTCGAGAAAGTGAAATGGCTTTTTTCTTACTTTTTAGCTGCGTGATATGTATCAAATAATTAGCTGAAGTGAGGTAGATGTCGATCAATGTTGCTGGATCAGTCTTTGGAGATTTTTCAAAATAGGGAAATATATCCGATATAATAGCGTCAAAGGGCTCTATTTTACTCCATGCTGTTGGATGGGATTTCATCCAGTTCAAGGCGAGATTAAGCGTATTGCTGTCTTCCTTCCCAAATTTTTTAAGTCCGAGTTTGTAGGCGTGCTCGGCATAATGCGTAGTTAGATGAGCATCGCTACTTTTAACAGCTTCATTATAGCCCGCGTAAGCTTCCTTAAACGTTTTTGGTTCAGGATCAGGATGCTCATCCTGCTTGGCGTCCTGTGCGTTAGCCCCAGTCATAGAAAGTGACACAGCTAAAATAATTGCAAATAGAAAGTGCATAGAAAATCTCCCCTCAAAGATATGAAGGTAGATTAGCTACATCTTTTGATTGTGTCTAGGGGGCAAAATGAACCGTCGCTCCCTGCTATGGCCTCCAGGTCATGTTACGACAGGGAGTCCATGATAGATAAAGTCCCGGCAAAGCCGGGTCACTACATTTGGTTATGGATACCCGGTCGTGCGGCGCAAGCGCCTGCCGGGTATGACAACTACTGACCTTTAGCCGCTTTTACCATGGCTTTCACATCTTCACGCAGTTTGGCAGCGTCATAGATGATGCCATCGCGGATAGTATATTTCACACCGCCGACGCGTTCAACCTTACCAGTAGCATCGTTAAGCTTCATGTGACCCGTGCCATAAAGCACTTTGAAGTTTTTGATTGGGTTTTCATCCACAATAACAAGGTCAGCCAGCTTGCCAGCTTCAATCGAGCCTATGTCTGCGTCCATGCCGAGTAGCTCAGCCCCGTTAAGGGTGGCGGACTGCAATACTTCGAGGGGGTGAAAACCAGCTTCCTGCAACAGTTCAAATTCACGGATAAAATCAAAGCCAAACAGTTTATAGATAAAGCCGCTATCAGAGCCAGTTGTTACACGGCCCCCACGGTTTTTATAATCATTGACGAAATCCATCCACAGACGGAAATTGGTTTTCCATTCTATTTCATCTTGCGTTGTCCAGTCAAAGTGATAGCTGCCGTGCATTATCCTGTTGGGTTGGAAAAATTTTGTAATACTTGGCAGAGTATATTCTGCGTGCCAGTCCGCTGTGCGCGCGCGCATCACATCACGGTTGGCTTCATAAATTGTAAAGGTAGGATCAAGGGTGAAGTCGAGCGATAAAAGTTCATTCATCACACTTTCGTATTTTTCAGTGCCGGGTTTTGCTGCTTGTTTCCACAAGCGTCCCGCTTCGCCAAATCTGTCCTGCTCGTTATTATAATTATAGTCGAGTGGATAATTCTGCACGATTTGGTCATCAAACAAGGCTTCTGGCAGGCCGTACCAATGCTCCATGCTGTTGAGCCCCATGCGGGCGCTATCCATGACATTAACGCGCGTGACTGAAAGCTGCGCGTGGTGAAAGGCGGTGCGAAGGTCTTGTTTTTTGGCTTCATCAAACATCGCCGTGAGGGCTGTCGGGTTGCCGCCAAAAACTTTAATGCCGCTGGCGCCGTTTTTCTTGAGTTCTTTTACCCATGCGCGGGCTTTTTTCGGATCGCTAATGCTGGCTGGAAAAGCGCAGTAAGGCAACAATCGCGGACCGGTTGCTTTATTGGCGGCCAGTTTTTTAGCTTGCTTCAAGGTATAATCAAGACCCATGCCGCAACTTACTTCACGACTGGTGGTAATGCCGTGGGATAACCAGAGTTTAAAGATATATTCCATGGGTGGCATGGTGCCTGTGGGTAGTCCCCAAAGGCCATTACCAATATGGCTGTGGGAATCGATAAAACCGGGCAAAACATAGGACCCGTGTGCATCAATTTCATAGTCACCTTTAGCGGGGCGACCTTCATCTCGAATAGGAACGCCAGGGTTGCCAACACTTTTGATGCTTTCAATACGATTGCCAGCGATAACAATATCAACCGGACCAATGGGCGGTGAGCCCGTGCCATCAATCATGGTTGCTCCGCGAATGATAAGCCTTTTGTAAGGCCCAATACCTTCACCCGCTGGGCGGTCTGGGGCTTCTACTGGTAAAGGAAGGCCGTAAGATTTTATCTGAGCTACGCGCTCATTTCCAGCTTTTGACTTTTTGTCATCTGCTTCTGCGGCTACGGCAGAAAATGCGGCAGTTGTGGCTAAAAGAGCTGTTATGCTTAGCGTGGATATTAGAGATTTCATCATTTTAGGTCCCCGATTGAGCGGTGTGTTTGATTAGCTTTCTGCGTAGCGCGGCATCATCTCAACAAAGTTACATGGCCTGTAGCGATTGTCTAGTTGAGTAACGAGGATTTTATCCCATCCATCTTTGCAGGCCCCTGTCGAGCCGGGCAGAGCAAATATTAATGTTGTGTCAGCAAGACCCGCCGTTGCGCGAGACTGAATGGTGCTGGTGCCAATAAGGTCATAGCTTAACATGCGAAACAGCTCGCCAAATCCCGCAATAGGTTTGGTGTAAAGGGGCTCTAATGCTTCGGGCGTTACGTCACGACCCGTCAGGCCTGTGCCGCCCGTGGTAATAACCACATCCACATCGCTGTCGGCTATCCATTTTTTAACCTGTGTTTGAATGCTGGCGATATCGTCTTTAATGATCACTTTATCTGCTAAAGTGTGCCCAGCGTCTGTTAAGCGAGAAACTAGTGTTTGACCTGATTTGTCATCATCTTCAGTGCGTGTGTCCGAGATAGTTAGCACTGCGATTTTAACAGGAATAAAAGCTCGGCTTTCGTCAATTTTTGGCATTGTGATACTTTCTTTATTGTCCTGTAGCCTGCGCAATATTGGCCATTAATGTCGCGCTGTCAGGGTCTAGTCGTGCCAGTGTTGGCCAGCCACCTTCGGCAAGAACATCAAGGCTTGGTGTCGGTTGTCCAAGGCGCATACGATAAAGCCAAAGATTGGTCATTACTATCTCGATGTGATGGCGCGTTTCCCTAAAGGGAATGGTTTCAATGAAAAGCAGAGGGTCATTATGATAATTGATGTCCCGCTTCCATTTTATAAGATTGCCGGGCCCTGCATTATAAGCAGACAGCAACATGAAAAGATTGCCCTCAACGAAGGCAGATTCTTGTAGATAATCGATGTAATGCTGCCCAAGCGCAATATTATGGGATGGTTCATAGAGCTTGCGATGACTTTTATTGAGGTAGGGCTTGCTGCGCGCTATCACGCGTGCTGTCGCTGGAGTGATCTGCATTACACCACGGGCACCTGGGCCACTTTTTGCTTTTGACTGGAAGCTGCTTTCTTGATGAATAGAGGCAAAAAGAAATGCGCGATCAACTGTAAAGCCACCATCTGGGGCCCAGTCAGGGAGTGGGTAACGTAGTGCGGCGGGGGAGGGGTGCCCGGTTCCGGAAGCGCGGCTGAGACGCAACTGAATAGCGGGCAAATTAAGCTTTGCTGCTAGTGCTGTGACATCATCTTGCACCGATACGCCTTTGCGGCCCCACAGCAAGCGGATTTCTTCATCGGCCAGATTGTTTTGGTTTATTTGCGCGAGGGCGATGGCGCGATGCACAGCAGGATATGTGAGCAAGCGCGTGAGGTGGTCTTTGTTTAATGGGGGCAAGCTCCAATCAATATCTACTCTTATGCCAAGCTGGCGTGAGGCAATCATGCCATAAAAGGTCTCTTGGTATTGTGCCGCTTTGATAAGGTTATCATTAGCTTGTGTCGGGTTTTTTTGGCGTAGCGCTGCCCGAGCCGCCCAAAAATAGCCACCGGCTCTTAACCAATCACCAGCGCGGTCAGCTTGCGTCAGGGATAAAAAGTGATCTTTAGCCGCTTTAATGTTTTCATGACGCCAATGGGTCATCGCTGCAATCCAATAAAGAGAAGGCATGCTATCGCCAGAATATCGCGCGCCGAGCTCTGAGTAGCTCTGAGCTTTAATGTCATTGCCTTCATAAAAATTATAGCGAGCAATTTGATAGAGAGCATGAGCGCTTTCATGCGCAGTTAAAATGTTGCGTCGCTCCATAGCCCAATAATATTTTTCAGCACGGCTTAGGCGACCACGTCTCAGGTTTTTGCGAATGTTTGATGTAAAAGTCGCTATTTCTCGGGTTACAGCTTTACTGCGTTTTGGTGTTGGTGGTGCTTTTTGGGCTGCTTGGCCTGTAACACCAGGGTATCGTGTAGCTATAGGGCGGCGCGGCGCACGGGCTTTGCCCTGTCTTTTGCGCGCTAAATTATAAACTTGCCACGCTGTAGGGTGATCGGCATATCTCTTCATCCAAGAAGCTAATTCATTGTATTTGCTGCGGTATTTTGTGGGGTGCATATATCTCTGAAACATGATGTGACCCATCAATATATCATTATTCAGTGTTTTAATGGCTTTGTCTGCTGCCTGCCACTTCCCGTCTTCTTGCAATGCAAAAATATGTTTGTATGTGACAATATCCTTTTTGTTCAACACAGGCGGGAGTTCTGCGTCCGCTACAGCTGCGGGACTTAGGGTGAATATGAATAAACTTAAGAAAAGTATTTGGCGTAAATGGTGGAATAAAGAAATCACAGGTTAGCTTTCAATGTTTCATTTAGTGTTAGCAGATCTTGCCAGCTATCCCTTTTGTAACGAGGGTGCTTGAGTAAATAATCAGGGTGATATGTTGGCATTGCGGCGATATCGTGACCATCCGAAGGTATGATTTGCCACTTTCCGCGCATGCGCGCAATCACTTCATCATTAGCGCTTATACTGCGCGCGGCTGCATTCCCGAGCAGAAGAATGGCTTTGGGTTTGGCAAGTTCAATATGTTTCATCATGAAAGGGCGACATAGATCAAGGGATTGTCCATCTGGATTTCTATTGCCAAGCGGACGCCATGGCACAATATGAGCAAGATAGGCATCGGTGTCACGGGAATGACCAATAGCAGCCATCATTTTATCCAGCAATTGACCGCCGCTACCTTGAAAAGCAAGGCCGGTTCTGTCTTCATCTGCTCCGGGAGCTGCGCTAATGACCATAAGAGGCGCATTTTCTATGCCCGCCGAGAAAACCGTATGGGTCGCCGTGCGTTTTAAGGTGCAGCCTTCAAAATTTGTCAAAGCCTCTTTGAGCTCAACCAGAGTTTTACATTGTGCTGCTATGGTCTCAGCCTGCTTTAGACTTTGAGAAAAATCTGCGGATGTGGTTGGCTGAGCCGATACAGGCTTGGGGGGGTCTTTTAAACTAGTTGATGGGGTCTGCGCTGCGTTAATATTCGTGTTGGATGCAGGTGCTGATGATGTCACGTCGACGGCAGTAAACCGGTTTACAGGCTCATCGCCGTGGGCCTCGCTAACGCCCATAGCTACATACCATGCCAAAAGTGCAGCAGGGTCATTATTAGAGGGCAAAGAATGTGGCATACAGCAAGACCTACAGAATGATTTTTATATTACTCAATGGAAAATATAGCATAGAAGTTAAAAAACAATAGAATATCGTTTAAAATTGCAGACACCTATGATTGACGCGGCTGAAAACACAGGGCATATAGACTTAGTATAAGAAATTAAAGCAATAAAATTGTCATTAAAGAATAGATTTTCATTTTGACAAAAACTGTAGGAGGGCATCATGGAACGTGAATCCATGGATTTTGATATTGTTATCGTTGGTGGAGGTCCTTCAGGTTTGAGCGCTGCAATTCGCTGCATGCAGCTCGCTCAGGAAAACTCCCAAGAGCTGACTGTATGTGTTTTGGAAAAAGGCTCAGAGATTGGTGCGCATACCCTCTCAGGCGCTGTGATTGATCCGATCGCCCTTAACGAGCTTATTCCTGACTGGAAAGAAAAGGGTGCACCGCTTAATGTGCCTGTAACCGATAATCAGCATTGGATACTCACTGAAGATGGCAAGAAAGAAATGCCGCATATTGTTATGCCGCCGCTCTTGTCTAATGATGGTATGTATTCCCTTTCGCTCGGAAACTTTACCCGATGGTTAGGTGAGCAGGCTGAAGCTATGGGTGTAGAGATTTATCCCGGATTTGCAGCAGCTGAAGTTTTATATCATGACGACGGCAGGGTAAGAGGCGTTGCTACGGGTGACATGGGCGTTGGCGTTGATGGCACTCATAAAGATACATATATGTTAGGTATGGAACTCCTTGCCAAATATACTTTCTTTGCTGAAGGCTGTCGTGGGTCTCTCACCAAAGGACTTGAAGAGAAATTTGGCCTTCGCGATGAATGTGGTGCCCAAACATACGGCCTTGGAATAAAAGAACTTTGGGATATTGAACCAGAAAAACATGCTGAAGGTCGTGTGATTCACACGCAGGGCTGGCCGCTGGTGGATATGGTTGGTGGTGGCTTTATCTATCATCAGGAAAATAATCAGGTAGCGATTGGGTTTGTGTCGACACTTGACTATGAAAATCCGTATTTTTCTCCCTTTGATGAAATGCAGCGTTTTAAAAATCATCCCGCTGTGCGCCAAATTCTGGAAGGTGGCCGTCGTGTAGCTTATGGCGCGCGCGCCATTAACGAAGGTGGATTGCAGTCCGTTCCAAAACTTTCTTTTCCTGGGGGCGCTTTGATAGGATGTGCTGCGGGCTTTTTGAATGTACCACGTATTAAAGGCACGCATAACGCCATGAAAACAGGTATGTTGGCAGCTGAAGCTGCTGTCGCTGCCATTGCTGGCGGGTCATCAGGAGATAGCGAGCTTGCGTCGTATCAAATGGCATATGAGAAGTCATGGGTATACAAGGACCTCCATAAAGTTCGCAATGCGCGACCAGCTCTTAGTAAGTTTGGCGTCGCTATGGGCACGCTTTATGCTGGTTTTGATATGTGGATGAATAATCTAGGTCTAGGGTTTTTGGTGCCATGGACTTTCAAGCACGGCCACAAAGATAACGAAGCAACAAAAGAAGCTTCCGTTTGTGAACCTATTGAATATCCTAAGCCAGACGGTGTTATCACCTTTGACAAGCTTAGTTCGGTTTTCTTATCCAATACAAACCATGAAGAAGATCAGCCTTGTCATTTGAAACTTGCAGACGCGTCTGTGCCAGTTGACATCAACCTAGCTAAATATGCAGGACTTGAAGTTCGGTTTTGCCCTGCTGGTGTTTATGAATTTCTTGAAGAAACTTCTGGTGGACAGAAGCTTCAAATTAATAGCCAAAACTGTGTGCATTGTAAAACATGTGATATTAAGGATGTTACACAGAATATAACTTGGACTGTTCCAGAAGGTGGTGGTGGACCAAATTATCCTAACATGTAATGACCGTTAAAATGCTATACAGATATGACTAGGGTCTTGGGAGAAATAATCAGGTGCATAGAATGAAGAATACGACTATAGCATTAATGCTTGGATGTTCGTTGTTTGTGTCATCTTGTGCTTCTCAATCTGGATCTATTGCTGGAATTTCCTCAAATTATGATGATGTAAAAAGAGTAGAAATCGATGAGATAGCCAACCCCTTGTCGCCTTTTATTTCTGCTACACTCGCTGAGCGTGATAGTGATGAAGTGCTGGCTGCAACTTATTATATGCGTGCACTTGAAAACGACCCAAATAATCTTTTTGTAGCAGAAAAGGCTTTTTTTCAGCTGGTAACAGCAGGACAAATTGGTCGTGCAATTGAGATAGCCCCCAGTTTATTAGCTGTAGACTCTATCGCGCCTCTAGCGCACTTGGTTCTTGCTACAAAAGCTTTGAAAACAGAAGATGCTAAGACAGTATTGCTGCACGCTATTGAAATTAAGAAAACAGCTATTGGTTATTTGTTTTCACCTCTGATGCAAGGGTGGGCACATGCAATCGAGAAGGATAGAACGGCTGCTATCAAAGCGCTTTCTCAATTGAATGGTAACCCTGTTATTCAAAATCTAGCTAAAGCTCATGAAGCCTATATTCTTGATTTTATGGGTAAAATAGACAGTGCAGACAGCGTTTATAAAGCTCTTATCGCTTCACAGACTTTGACATCGCTACAGCCGATAGCTGCCTATGGTGATTTTCTTTATCGACATAACCGCGGACAAGACGCACGTGACATGTTTGCCAAAGAGATAAGTAATAACAATAACAATATGTTTGTGCTTAGAGAGGCTCAGCGCCATAAGTTAGGGCTTGGTCCTACTCTCTCGGTATCAACACCAAGGGGCGCGATGGCGCATTTTTATTTTCGTATGGCGAGCGAAGGCTACAGAGAACGTCCAGATTTATTAACTCTTTTTTATGGGCGCTTGGGAGAATATTTATCGCCTGCCTCAGAAGATATTAAACTTCTGCTCGGAGAAATACTCACCAAACTAGATCGTCCAGCCGCTGCAGCGCGTGCTTATGCTGTGATACCGCAAAATAGCCCTGCTGCCCACGCTGCATTTATGCGTCAGGTTGAAGCATTGCAGTCTGCTAAAAACTATGGAGCCGCTGAAGTGTTATTAAAGCGAGAGCTTATTAAGCAACCCAATAATAGAAGGCTGTTATCTCTGCTCGCTGACCTTTTCCGCATTCAGGGAGAATGTGATCAGGCTATTCCGCTTTATAATCAGATAATAGCCGGGTTTGGTCGGCCAGAGGTAAGCCAGTGGTTTAATTATTTTGCTCGTGGTTCTTGTCATGAACTTGAGGGGAGTTGGCCACTTGGTGAAGCGGACCTTCTTATGACACTGCGGCTTGTTCCTGAAAATGCCATGGTCTTAAATTATTTGGGATATAGTTGGTTATCTCGCTCAATAAAGCTAGATCAAGCTCGAAAACTTATTGAAAAAGCTGCAGCACAAGAGCCTGAAAATGGTTCAATCATAGATAGTCTTGGTTGGGTGCAATATAAAACACAAGACATTGCCGCTGCGGTGAAAACTTTAGAGAGGGCCGTCAGGCTGTCTCCGAGTAATTCAGTCATTAGTGATCACTTGGGGGATGCTTATTGGAAGTCAGGTCGGCTAAGAGAGGCTCGCTTTGAGTGGCGTCATGCGCTCGCAACAGCTGAAGACGACGAGACTGTTGAGCGGATAAAGGCGAAAATGATTTATGGTCTTGTGGAAGATTAAGCTATGTCTAGCGATTTGCATACACCGTCACCAGATCAAGTCTCTTTGCTCGCACCCGCTAAAGTAAACCTTTTTTTGCACATCACTGGGCGGCGTGAAAATGGATTTCATGAGTTGGAGAGCTTGTTTGTGCGTACGAGCTTTGGCGATCAGGTGACGGTTGATGTGGCAGATGCATTATCTCTCCATATTATCGGACCATTTTCAGATGCCTTAAAACAATTTCCTTGCGACTCTAATCTTGTTATGAAAGCCGCAAAGAGCATGCTTTCTTATCATGATAAGAAGGTAGGCGCGAAGATCACACTTGAAAAAAATTTGCCCCTAGCTAGTGGTATTGGTGGCGGCTCCGCTGATGCCGCTGCAACTATGTTGGCTTTGATAAAGTTGTGGCAGGTCGAAATATCTAGCGAGGATTTGCATGCTATGGCTCTTGAGTTAGGGGCAGACGTGCCAGCATGTCTTGAAAATCATCCACAAATAGTAAAGGGTATTGGTGAGCAATGTCAAAGTGTTAGCCTTGGCTTTAATGCAGCAATGTTGCTCGTTAACCCGGGAATTTCAGTTTCTACACCTGATGTGTTTGAAGCCTATAAGGCGACAGCAATGCATTTCTCTCCAGAGTTTGATGAAAAAACCGATCTTGTCTCCACTATTCATTTGATGGAAAAAGCTACCCGAAATGATCTATTTAAACCTGCTTGTTCT
Organism: uncultured Alphaproteobacteria bacterium; assembly: GCA_965603115.1. GTDB lineage: Bacteria > Pseudomonadota > Alphaproteobacteria > Sphingomonadales > Kordiimonadaceae > CBFDBT01. The sequence continues at coordinate 1,192 of CBFDBT010000055.1, read as the reverse complement.
CTATCACCAGAGATTGAGGAGGTCATCAAGCTGATGCAAGATTTGTCTTATCAAAAGATGGTGAGAATGTCGGGCAGTGGGGCAACTTGTTTTGCTTTATTTAATTCGCTCTTGGAGGCTGAAAAAGCCGCTGAAATTATACTTGAGAAAAAACCCAGTTGGTGGGTGGCGCCTTGTCAGGTTATGGAGTAAAAAACATAGATAAAACATTGCGGAGACAGTGACTTGTGCTAATGTCTCAACAATTCTACTATTTTAAGGATCAGATTTTGCTAAAAAAAGTTATGAATATAATTTCGCTCACCCACGTATGGAGAATTGGTGCAGTTTGGTTGACCGTGGGGTTTGCTTGCGCATTAGGTAGCGCGTCGTATGCGCAGAACATACCGACCGATGAGCTTATAAAGCAAATGACGGGAGCAAGATCTGCTAGAAACTCGTCTTCAAGAGTGAATGAATCTCGAAACAGGGATAATACTAATTTAGCAAGAGAAGAATTAGCCAATCCACCTCTTGGCACACCTGCCCCAACTCTTAAAGAATTTAGCCCTATTGAATTAGAGTACCAAAACCGTGCGGGTCAAGACGCATTGCGTGAGCAATTGATTGCAGCGGTTCAAAAAGCTCGCATTGCTTACGCCGAAGGAAAATCAGCAGGAAATGAAGATGATGTCCGTATGCTGGAACAGGAGCTCCTGCAGCAATTTGGACATGAACTTTTTGTCGGCTCTAAAAGTGTGTCCGGTACGTATTTAGGTAGAATACAGGATAGTTACATTATAGGTGTTGGGGACGAATTATTGGTCACCTTAGTTGGGAATAATTCTTCGTCATCCATGGTGGCTGTAGACATGGAAGGTAAGGTGGTTGTAGAGGGATTAAAGCCGCTCTCTGTCGCGGGCCGAACATTTGGCGATATCAGGCAGGACCTTTCTGATAAAGTAAAGTCTAGTATGGTGGGAACCGAACTATACCTCTCAATGGGTGGATTGCGTCGAGTGAACGTTCAGGTTTTAGGCCAGGTGAAGCAGCCTGGTACCGTCGTAGTTGATAGTAGTTCAGACCTTCTGGCGGTCCTTATTAAAAGTGGTGGCATAAATAAGACTGGGTCGTTGCGCCGAGTGAAGATTGTTTCTAAAGGTAAAACAAGAACTGTTGATTTGTATGATGTTCTGCTGGGCAAGGCTGTTGA
>CBFDBT010000054.1:0-13264 GCA_965603115.1 uncultured Alphaproteobacteria bacterium | reverse complement strand
CGGAATAGTGATACCACTTGATCACTCTCGCCCATACGCATAAGGCCGTGATCAACATAAACGCAGGTTAGCTGCTCGCCAATGGCTTCATGAAGCAGTACTGCAACAACAGAGCTATCAACACCACCAGAGAGGCCGCAAATAACACGCTTGTCGCCTACCTGTTCACGGATTTCAGCAATTTTAGTCTCCCTAAAACCAGCCATCGTCCAATCACCAGAGCAGCCACATATGTTAAGCACAAAATTATGAAGTAAATCCTTACCATGAGGCGTGTGCACTACCTCGGGGTGAAACTGAACACCGTAATATTTTTTGTCTTCATTGGCGATTACAGCAAAGGGAGCCCCTTCACTGGTTGCTACAACGCTAAACCCGTCAGGTAGAGCGTCAACATGATCGCCGTGGCTCATCCAGACCTGTTCACGGTCTCCAATACTCCAAACACCCTTATAAAGGGCGCAGTCTTGCTTTATATCGACAAAAGCACGGCCAAACTCTTGATGGTCACTGGCGGTAACATTACCACCAAGTTGTTGCACCATAGTTTGCTGACCATAACAAATACCCAGCACAGGTACTCCGCGTTCAAACACAGCTTCAGGCGCTCTTGGCGTATCACTGTGAGTAACAGAAGCAGGACCACCAGCTAGAATAATCCCCGCGGGATTATAGGCCTCGATCATATCAGCGGCTAAATTAAACGGTACGATCTCAGAATATACACCGGCTTCACGCACTCTGCGGGCGATAAGCTGGGTAACTTGTGATCCAAAATCAATAATCAGAATTTTATCGGTCATAATGTGATCCACTTTGTGCTCTTGATAATCAAGAGTGGGGATTAAAGAAAAGCGGGACCATTAGGTCCCGCAAATGTTTATTCTTTAACAGGCTCAACTGTTCGAATGTGAAGCTCTCTAAGCTGTTGAGGTGAAACCTCGCTTGGCGCATTCATCATCAAATCTTCTGCCTTTTGGTTCATAGGGAAGAGAATAACCTCACGAATGTTAGGCTCATCGGCGAGCAGCATCACCATACGGTCAATACCGGGTGCTATGCCACCGTGCGGCGGTGCGCCATAACGGAAAGCATTAAGCATGCCGCCAAACTCTTCTTCAACCACTTCAGGGCCGTATCCGGCAATACCAAAAGCCTTGAGCATAATGTCAGGGCGGTGATTACGAATAGCACCAGAGCTAAGCTCGATCCCATTACATACTATGTCATATTGATAGGCCAAGATATCAAGCGGATCTTCGCTCTCCAGCACTTCCATACCGCCTTGTGGCATAGAGAAAGGATTATGAGAGAAATCAATTTTCTTGTTTTCTTCATCGTATTCAAACATTGGATAATCAACGATCCAGCAGAATTTAAATTCATCTGGGCTTATCAGTTCAAGCTGGCGGCCAATTTCGTCACGTGCGACACCCGCAAGTTTAGCCGCTCCTGCTTCTTTATCACAAGCAAAGAAGACGCCGTCTGTTGGGCCAAGGCCAAGTTGATCGATAAGCTCTTGCGTCTTTTCTTCGCCAAGGTTTTTAGCGATCGGACCGGATGGCACACCCTCTTTGATATTGATATAGCCAAGACCAGCATAGCCTTCACGTTTTGACCAATCATTAAGCTTGTCAAAAAAGCTACGGGCCTTTGCGCCAGCACCAGGAGCCGGTATCGCGCGCACTACTGAACCTTCAGCAACCATACGAGCAAAAATACCAAAACCACTGTCACGGAATATTTCAGTAACATCCTGAATTTCAATCGGGTTTCTAAGGTCTGGTTTGTCGTTACCATATTTGAGCATGGAGTCTTTGTAAGCAATACGCGGGAAAGCACCATCATCGATCTTTTTATCAGAAAACTCTTTAAACACGCCTGCCATCACAGGCTCTATTGCATTAAAGACATCTTCTTGGGTAACAAAAGACATTTCCATATCAAGCTGATAAAATTCACCAGGACTACGGTCAGCGCGAGCATCTTCATCACGGAAACATGGCGCTATTTGGAAATATTTATCAAATCCAGAGACCATAATAAGCTGTTTAAACTGTTGCGGAGCTTGTGGTAGAGCATAAAACTTACCCGGGTGCTGACGTGCAGGCACAAGGAAGTCGCGCGCACCTTCTGGGCTGGACGCGGTCAGGATTGGCGTTTGAAACTCTGTAAAACCATCATCGGTCATGCGACGGCGAATACTGGATATAACATTAGCTCTAAGCAGCATGTTTTTATGTATGCGCTCGCGGCGCAGGTCAAGAAAACGGTATTTAAGGCGGATATCTTCAGGGTAATCTTGGTCTCCAAAAACTGGAAGAGGCAAATCGCCAGCTGCAGATTGCACATCCATTTCGTCTATATAGACTTCAATATCTCCCGTAGGTAAATCTTTATTCACAGCGTCTTCTGCGCGTTCTTTAACGCGTCCAATAACCGTAATAACGCTTTCTGACCGTACGTGTTCTGCAATTTTAAAAGCTGCGCTATCGGTATCAAAAACACATTGCGTTAGGCCGTAGTTATCACGTAGGTCAATAAATAAAAGCCCCCCGTGATCGCGCTTACGGTGAACCCAACCGGATAATTTTACTGTTTGACCGACATGCTCAATTTTAAGGTCGGTGCAAGTATGCGAGCGATATGCGTGCATGATGTTCTAAGCCCCTATATTTTGGGTGTTATTATTACATATATTTGCGCGGAAAAACGCATGAAAGGCACTCAATGTCAAGTCTAAGCGTAAAATATAACTCTTTTAGAGTGACGTTAGAGATATAACCCTGTATAGCCAAACGAATAACACAGTAGGAAAATAGAGCAAAGCCCTTATGAATATTATTACGACAACAGATGCGTTGGTTATTCTTTGTGAACGTCTTAACAAAGCAGAATATATAACAGTTGATACTGAATTTTTACGCGAAAGTACCTACTATTCCTTGCTGTGCCTTATTCAGGTTGCCGATTCAGAAGGCGCCCATGCTATTGATCCTCTTGCAGATGGTATAGATCTTTCTCCTTTTTATGAACTTATGAAGAACACTAATGTTGTGAAAGTTTTTCATGCCTGCCGTCAGGATTTAGAAATTTTTTATAAAGAGATGGGCTCTCTTCCAGAACCTATGTTCGACACGCAAGTTGCAGCCATGGTTTGTGGTTATGGTGATTCTGTTGGCTATGAGACTCTGGTCAATAAAATTGCAGACGAACAACTTGATAAATCTACACGATATACTGATTGGTCTAGACGCCCTCTTACTGAACGGCAAGTAACCTATGCCATTGATGATGTCACCCATCTTAGACTCATATATGAAACGCTCAGGCAACGCCTGATTGAAAGTGACCGCGGGCCTTGGCTAGACGAAGAGATGGATATGCTAACGTCGCATAGCACTTACTCTGTTGACCCACTCGAAATGTGGAAAAAAATCAAGGTACGCACCAATAAACCAAGAGTTCTTGGTATACTGCGTGAGATAACCGCATGGCGTGAAAAAAGAGCTATTTATAAAGATATGCCCCGCCGCAGAGTTATGAAGGACGAAGTTTTGCTTGAAGTTTCAGCACATCCGCCAAAAGATATCACTGGCCTTGATAAAGTCAGAGGTCTCAATGGTGGATTTAGTCGCTCTCAGGCAGGCAAAGAATTTTTCGAGGCTATAAAGGTTGGATTAGATGTTCCTGAAGATGAACTCCCCCATATAAAGAGAGCAAAAGCTCGCCCGGCAACGCCTCCTATGGTTGACCTTTTAAAGGTTCTTTTAAAAATTAGATCTCAGGAAACCGAGGTGGCTCCGCGCTTAATTACAAATGCACAAGACCTTGAGTTGCTCGCTGCTGTACCTGAAACAGACCTTAAACTAAAACAGGGTTGGCGATATGACATTTATGGTAAATACGCCATGGCCCTTATAAAGGGTCAGCTTGCGCTATCATCTGATGAAAAAGGAAATATTGCTGTCGTACGTGTGGCTGGTCATGAAGAAGACGAAATACTATAATCCGTTAATGGTTTCAAATATTATGTCATACTCTTTGTCTAGAAGATTTGATAAAACCTTCAGGCGTCTTTTAACAACACTTCCATATAAATCCTGATATTTTGAATCTAGTGCCAGCGTGATAGTATCTTCGCTCACACGTAGCTCACTGATATCCAAGACGTCTATAGTGCCGCCTGACAGGCGCTGAGCTAGTCTTAGGGCAGCCCCCAAAGCCAAAGCGAGAGACTTTTCTTTCGCATGCAATAGTCCCACAACATTTTTGATGTAGGGGCTTTCAAAATTGCCTCCATATGCTTGATTGAGAGCTATCCCCATATAAGCACGGTCACGGTGACTAACATCAAGCCAACGCCCATGGAGTGCTAGCTCCACTGCTCTATCGGCTTTATAATCAGGATGCGCCCGCCATGCTATATCCGAGAGGATACAAACCGCACGGTTTAACCTGTTAATTGGTGAGTTTTCTTCGGTATAGTTTGAAAAGAGAGGTTTGACCCATTGATATAGTATTTCGCCATGTTCAGGAAAACGGCAGCGTTCCTTAGCAACACTAAGAGCCTGGTTTAAAAGTGGGTCTAGTTCCTTTTCTTCAAGCTCTAGGCGATCAAAATTTACACCTTCCCGTACGCCAAATGACGATATAGTAACCGTGTTTATCTTTGTAATTGAGATGAGCTTTTTAAGCATATAAGCCGCGTCAGGCAATAAATCGCGTCGTTTGGCAGGGATGACTTTCTTGTTTGGATTATCTTTTATATTGGCTTTTGTAAGTGTACTTGCAAATTCCTTCATATCATCGCCACTCACAGTATACCCATGTATAACCGAGATGGGTTCCTCACGCTCAATCAACAAAAGCCGGGCAATATTGCGCCAAGCTCCGCCTACGAGATATAGGGTTTGTTCAGGCGAATCTTTGATCCAACTAACGGACTTTAAAGTGTCTTTGACAATTTTTTTTAAGGCATCACGATCACCTGCTGTTTGGTGTTTCAGCCTAAGGGGTCCGATGGGCAAACTAATACATTCATGAACTTTTCCGTTTGAAATACGGGCAAGTTCTAAACTACCACCGCCCAAGTCACCGACAATGCCGCAAGCTTGTGGATTACCCGAAATAACACCAAGTGCCGCTAGACGCGCTTCTTCGGTTCCTTGAATGACATCAACATCAAAACCGGTTTCACTTTTCACATTTTTAATGAAAGCATCACCGTTCGAGGTATCCCGTACAGCTGACGTTGCAAAAGCATAAATATTCGAGATTTGCATCTGTTTAGATAGGGCAGCAAAACGCTTTAAAGCAATTATAGCCGCTTCCATTGCTTCTTGTTCCATTGCACCAGCAGACCCTACACCTCGAGCGAGGCCACAAAGAACCTTTTCGTTAAAGACAATGTCGGGTGTTCGAGCAATACTGGAAAAGACCACAAACCGAACGGAGTTAGAGCCAATATCGAGAACCGCGAAATAATTATCCTGCGACTTTAAATGTCGTGCCACCTTTGTTATCTCCAATTAGTAATTCAAGCCGGGAGAGACGGGTGTAACACCAACTCGGGCTGTGCCACGTCCAGACATAGACGGATTGGTCATAAAATACTCATGTGCAGAAAAAGCCATTTCGTCATCACCAGGGTAAACTCTGGTATAAGTGCCATCTTCATTCATCGTCCAGCTTTGTATGTTATCTTTGAAGTTTGCAGCCATCACTTGCTCGATAATTTGCGCATGAACAGTTTCATTTTCAACAGGAACAAGTGTTTCCACACGTCTATCAAAATTGCGCGGCATCCAATCTGCTGATGTTATAAATACCTTGGCTAACTTAGAAGGAATGCCCTCCCCGTTGCCAAAACAAACAATTCTTGCATGCTCGAGGAAACGACCGACAATCGACTTCACTCTGATATTTTCACTCAAATCCTTTATGCCAGGCCTGAGCGTGCAAATCCCGCGGACCACAAGGTCTATTTGAACACCAGCACAGGAGGCCTCATAAAGCTTTTCAATGATTGTCGGGTCAAGAAGAGAATTCAGCTTTGCCCAAATAGCTGCAGGTTTACCTTCTTTAGCAAATTCAATTTCGGCATTAATGTTCGCGATTAAATGTGAACGCAACATAAGTGGTGAGATCGCCATTTTCTCCATGCCAACAGGTTCAATGTAGCCTGTGACATAATTAAAGAGTTTATTGAGGTCTCTTACAATTTCTTTCGAAGTGGTAAAATAGCTTAAATCAGTATAAACTTTAGCGGTGATGGGGTGATAATTTCCCGTCCCTAAATGCGCATAGGTATTAAGGTGCTCACCTTCTCTTCGAACGACCATAGCAGCCTTTGCATGTGTTTTAAGGTCCAGAAATCCATAAACCACATGAACACCGGCACGCTCTAAGTCACGTGCCCATTTGATGTTTTGTTCCTCATCAAACCGTGCTTTAAGCTCAATAACCGCTGTAACGGTTTTGCCATTCTCCGCTGCTTCAATGAGGGCATTGATAATTTCAGACTGAGACCCCGCGCGATATAAAAGTTGTTTAATAGCCACTACGTTAGGGTCGCGTGCAGCTTGCAGTACAAATTCGTGCACAACGTCAAAAGATTCGTATGGATGATGAACGACAAAATCTTTACTGCGTATGGTTTTGAATATATCGCCACCATGATCCTTCACACGCTCTGGGTACCGCGGTGCAAAGGGCTTAAACAGCAAGTCTGGATTGTCTTCAGTGATGAGTTGATCGGTACCGGCAATATCTAGAATACCATTAACGATCATGACAGATTCGTCGTCTGCCTCCATGCGGCTGATGATGAGTTTTTGCAGATCCTCTGGCATAGTTCCGTCAATAGAAAGACGAATGACGCGCCCTCTTCTGCGCCTCTTAAGAGCTGTTTCAAAGACTCTAACCAAATCCTCAGCTTCATCCTCTATTTCAATGTCACTGTCTCTAAGAACGCGAAAGACACCGCACCCGCTAACAGTATAGCCAGGGAAAAGTTGATCTAGAAACAGTCGCAATAAATTGTCTAAGCTTATAAAGCGTACATCTTCTCCCGGTAAGCGGATAAAGCGTTTGATTTGATTGGGAACCGGCAATAGTGCAAGCACAGGCTTGTCATCGGAGCGCCTGCTCAAAGAGAGCGCCATGGTAAAGCCTAAGTTAGGTATGAATGGAAAGGGATGTGCAGGGTCAACCGCTAGCGGTGTGATCAGTGGAAAAACATTGGTAAGAAAATAATTTTCCAGCCAAGACTTATCGTCGGGTAAAACATCTTCATAATTTAGGATATGAATACCAGCCTGCTGCATTTCCTCATACAGAGTGGACCATGTAGCTTGTTGGATATCGATGGCATTTTTAGCAAACTCATTGACATTCTTAAGCTGTTTGGGTGGAGTTAGGCCGTCATCGGAATGAATGTCTAGTTGGCTTTCTAACTGGCCTTTAAGGCCTGCAACACGCACCATATAAAATTCATCGAGGTTATATCCAGATATTGAAAGAAATCGCAGTCGCTCAAGTAGCGGATGGTTTTTATTGTCTGCCTCTTCAAGTACGCGCATGTTAAATTGCAGCCAGCTTAGCTCACGATTTAAAAATTTTTCTCGTGCAGGCATGTTTGCAATGCGATCAGCCGTCAAAAGTTGATCTGCAGACTTGTCTACAGCTTTAATGTCGTTCGATTTTTCAGGATCAATATCAGCCATTAATTTAGCCACCAGTTTCTATACAAGAAGACAGTAGACACGCAAAATTATTCAGTATCAAGTTTTTCCAGCACTTCCTTGGCAAGAATTTTTGTTAGTCTACGCTTTTTAGCCAAGCTGATATGGTCTAGCTCAGCAACTATGATATTTGCCATATCAAATGAACGCTCCATTCGAGAAACGAGATAGGGCAAGATGTTATCATCTATTTTTAATTGCCGATCAGAGAATAATTTTGCCAGTATCATCATCAATGCATCCTCATCGGGTTGTCCAATGGATGTCACATGTAATGTGGCAAGACGAGACTTGAGGTCTGGTAGCTCTATAGACCATCTGTTTGGCGCAGTTTGACCCGTAAAAAGAATAGTGCCCGATGTCTCTTTGCACCAATTATAAACATGAAAGAGCATGTCCTCAGGAAACAAACCTTGATCCGCATCATCAACAAAGAGGTTACAGCCTTCTTTAAGGGTAGTTATGTCACTTTTTGGGGTTAGACTTGTCGCATCTGCTTTTTGGCACCACGCATGGCCGAGATGGCTTTTACCAGACCCTTTTGGGCCAATAAGGGCTAAGGCGTGGGAAGGCCAAGACGGCCAACTCTCAAGCAAGCCTACAGCCTCATCATTACACGGTAGAGTTAAGAAGTCTTCTGAAGCAAAGGAAGAGGTGTGCTTGAGGTCTAGTGGAATTTGCTTACTCATCACTCTCTTCATTGGTTGCTGGCTTAATCACATTTGGTTTAGTATCTGCGGGAACTTCTACTGGCAAGAGGTTATAATAGTCAAGATACTGAGTGATAGTAAAGCGTACAAAAACCGCCGTAGCAGCGGCAAAAGGCACTGCAACTAAAACACCAACAAACCCTAAAATTTCACCGCCTGCAAAAACTGCAAACAATACCCATACCGGATGAAGGCCAACCCTTTCACCAACTAATTTTGGCGTCAAAAATGAACTTTCTATAATTTGTACAACAACAAATACCATCACCACCATGCCGATATGGCCTGAATCGAAGCCCCATTGCCCGATAGCAAGTGCAACAGCAATCACGGCAGCAAATAGCGCACCAACAAAAGGAATAAATGCCATTATACCAGCGAGGACACCAAGAATTAATCCCAGCTCTAAGCCCACAAGTGACCAGCCAAGGCCATACATAACTCCCATGATAACGCTGACCATAAGCTGTCCGCGTACAAAACCAGCAAGCACAGAATCAACGTTTGAGAGCTGTTCACGCACGGTAGGTGCAATATTGGTTGGTAGCCAGCTATCAACTTTAGCCACCATATGGTCCCAGTCCCGCAGCAAATAAAAGGCGACAACAGGAGAGATAAGAGCAAGAGTAAACATATTGAATATGGCAAGCCCGCTTTTTAAAAGGCTACTAAATACCTGATTTAATTGCGCTAATGCCTGCTCTGATAAGCCAGCCAGCATGCTTTCCGCGTTACCACCAAGCGTGATGCCTGTTTTAGCGTTGAGATTAAGCAAAAGCTGATCGAGCCATGGCCTAAGCTTGGCTGCCGTTTCAGGCAGGGTTTTCGATGCTGCTAAGATCTGTCCCTGCAGAATAGGCCAAAAGGCCAATACCACACCAACTATAATAAAAAAGAAGAGCGTGATAACGAGAGAGGCAGCAATGCCCCTTGGCACTTTTCGTTTTTCAAGGATGTCGGCGATAGGGTCGAGAAAGTAGGCTATGGCAAGCCCTGCCAAAAATGGCAGCAAAATACCGCGCGTCAAATATATGAAGAGACAAACACCGACAATGCTGCCCCATAGTGCCCATTTTTTCATAATTCACTCCCCTCTTTGCCTTATGACTATAGAGCTACTTTATTTTGAGGAGACTAACAAGCTTTCTTGACCCCAAGTTTCAAGACTATACCCTACTTGACTTATGGCTTGTATAAATTGCTCGCGGCTACCGGTAAATGAGACCTGTATTTGTGAAAAGGGAATGGCAATACGTGTTACACTGACATTGCTGACAAGGGATAGACCTGTGAGCCTTTGCTCTGCAGCGACTAGAGTTTTTATTTGGTCGGTGTGTAGCAAGAGATAAATTTCGCTTTTTTCATCACCTTTGACCATAGATTTTTGGCGCCAGCTTTCATCAGAGGCTTCTATTATATCAGCAATAAGTTGAGATAATTTGGCATCTACGCCCGCACTTCCTTCGTCTTTAGTAGAATAAAGAGTTCCCTTATTTTCAATCAACATGTCACTGATCCAATATTTATATTCAATGATAGTGCCATCATTTATTAGATCGGGCATGGTACGGCTAAAAATTAGCAGGCCTGCTCTTGTGCCACAGCTATTTGCAAATATTTCAGCAGTGTCAAATCCGCCGACTTCAACAGAATTAGCATCCAAAGCCATTCTCTGCTTAAGAGTCCCTTGTGCAATTTTATAGGTTCGTAATTTATTGATCAGGTCTGCACTTTGCCAAATTTCTTTAGCTTTATTGTCCTCTTCCCATAGGCGCGTAACCAAACCTTGTTTGTGACCGTGTGCTACACAGAGTTCTGAACCGGAGTTTAAAATAAATGATGCTCCAGCTTGAGTGAATATTTTCATTACTGCTTCAGGACTAAAGGTCACGTTGATCTTAGCTATATATCGATTAGAAAAAGCCCTTTCTTCGTTAACTTCAATACCCCGCACTAAATCCACTATATTTATGAAGTCAGTATTTGAAAGTAAATGTAAGTCACTTAATGCGACCAATTTGGACTTTAATTTGTCAAAAGCAATAGATTCGGCTTTGCTGATAGCTTGACTGCGGGCTATTGACGCGTTTGTTGCTGTCTCGTCAACCGCAATATTGTTAATAGTGAATAGGGCCTCAAGTCTGTCCTGCGAAACATGCTGCGCATAGGCAAACTCACAATTGAGAGCAAACAACAAGGTAACCACTAAGAAGTTTTTCAGGTTTTTATTCATAAAATACGGTATTAGCCTTTGCACTCAGGATTTACTGGCACTATAACGCCCAGATTGTCTTATGAAAGCTATTATATTGAGAATGAGCCAAAATAGAGGCAATGCTAATTAGAAGTAATTTCTCGCACCCCAGTAATCTTTACGATAAGGTGGAGTTTTAGTAATCACATAATTTTTGGAACATGTTTCGTGACCGATAATAATCAAAAATCCTATACATATAAAGATGCTGGCGTAGACATTGATGCTGGTGAAGCCTTAGTTGATAGAATAAAACCTATGGCCGCGAGTACGCGCAGACCAGGATCAGATGCTTCCCTTGGAGGGTTTGGCGGCCTGTTTGACCTAAAAGCGGCTGGGTTTGATGATCCTATTCTAGTGGCTGCCACAGATGGTGTCGGAACCAAACTGAAGGTTGCTCTTGAAGCAGGCCTACATGATACGGTTGGTATAGACCTCGTGGCCATGTGCGTTAACGATCTAATCGTACAAGGCGCTGAGCCTCTATTCTTTCTTGATTATATGGCTACGGGTCATCTGGATGTTGATCAGATGGCATCGGTGGTTGATGGTATCGCTGAAGGATGCCGCCAGTCTGATGCCGTCCTCATTGGCGGAGAAACGGCTGAAATGCCGGGCATGTATCAGGGTGGAGATTATGATTTAGCCGGCTTTTCAGTTGGTGCCGCCGAACGTGGCACCTTACTCGATGGCAGTAGTGTCTGTGATGGTGATGTCATTCTGGGATTAGCCTCTTCAGGCATACATTCCAATGGTTATTCTTTGGTGCGTCGCATGGTTGAGGTCAGCGGACTTTCTTATAGTGACCCTGCGCCATTTGATAGCGACAAAACATTGGGTGAAGCCTTACTTACCCCCACCCGTATTTATGTAAAAAGCGTGATGGCCGCCGTGAAAGCAGGGTATGTTAAATCCCTTTGTCATATTACAGGCGGTGGATTTTTAGAAAATATTCCGCGCTCCATGCCAAAAGATACTATGGCAGATATAGCTACCCACAATTGGGAACTACCAGCGGTTTTTGAATGGTTATCAAATATGGGCAACATCACAACGCGCGAAATGTCCCGCACATTTAACTGTGGCATTGGCATGGCTGTATTTGTATCTGCCGATCATGTTGGCGATGCCACTCATCTATTAGAATCAATGGGAGAAACCGTGCATGTTATCGGTACTGTTGCTAAACATGAAGGCAAGCCTACATGCCGTGTGACAGGTACCAAAGGCCATTGGGGCGCTACATTCGATTGGTCAGCTACAACCAATGAAGAATGAAGGCTCCCACATGCGGAAAATACGCATTTCTGTCATGATTTCTGGAGGGGGAACTAACCTTCAGGCTCTCATTGATGCTTGTGCTCGTGATAATTTTCCAGCGCAAATTGCTCTGGTGTTATCTAACAAAATAGATGCATATGGTCTTGAGCGCGCAAAAAAGGCTGATATTCCTACTAAAGTAATCAATCATAAAGACTATGAAAGTCGTGAGGCTTTTGAAACTGAAATTGATACAGCCTTGAAAGAAGTTGATACTGAACTTGTTTGTCTTGCAGGGTTTATGCGCATATTAGGAGCTAATTTTGTAAACGGATGGAAGGATCGTATGATCAATATTCATCCAAGTTTACTGCCCAGTTACAAGGGATTACACACCCATGAACGCGCCATCGAAGACGGTGTACGTTTTGCTGGCTGTACAGTCCATTATGTGCGCCCTGAAATGGATGATGGGCCAATTATATTACAGGCTGCTGTTGCCATCGCTGCAGATGAAACCCCAGAGAGCTTGGCAGCTAGAGTTTTGCTAGCCGAGCATAAAATATATCCAGAGGCCGTAAAATTAATAGCAGAACGTCGTATTCGTATTAGAGGGCATAAAGCTATTATAGAAGATATGGCTGCGTCGGATGATATTTTTATCAATCCAGTAATATTTGACTAATCACAAAAAAAGGCCCGGAAACTACCGGACCTTTATTCATTCATCTTGTAACAGTACCTTTAGCCGTTTCTGATTTCATTTAAGAATGCATCAATTTCAGTGGATAGGTTTTCTGCATCGCCAGCAAGGGACTCAGTTGCTGCTTGTACTTCAGCGGCGGCATTACCTGTGCTTTCTGCAAATTGACTAACGTTAGCAATATTTTCACCAACGGCCTCGGTACCAGTAGCAGCCTCAAGAGAGTTACGACTAATTTCCTGCGTGGCAGCTGCCTGTTCTTCGACAGCACTGGCGATAGCCACTGAAATCTCATTGAGACGCGAGATGGTGCTGGATATGCCTTCCACTGACGTTACAGCATCTTTGGTTACCGTCTGAACTTCTTGTACCTGCGTGGCAATTTCACTAGTAGCATTCGCTGTTTGTGTTGCGAGGGCTTTAACTTCACTCGCAACCACAGCAAAACCTCTGCCAGCTTCTCCGGCGCGAGCGGCTTCGATGGTAGCATTGAGAGCCAAAAGGTTTGTCTGCTCTGCGATATCATTAATGAGATTAACAATTTCATCAGGAATCTTTGATAGTTCTTTTATAGCGTTTAATATTGCAGCAG
>CBFDBT010000053.1:0-13499 GCA_965603115.1 uncultured Alphaproteobacteria bacterium | reverse complement strand
AAAACTTGTTGTAGCTGGCTTTCATGAAGAAGATTAAGGTTTAAGATTGAAGGCGTAATTATTCTTGTGATGGGTAAGAAAAGCGGAGATGATCAGATATGGGGATCCTTTGACCGAAATGCATAATTACATTCTAATAGGTTTGATAGCTTTAGGGCTGTTGTCATGGTTGGCTGTTGCGCTTTTTGCTTTAAGACGCGCGGGACAGATGCAGACTCAAAATGAGCAATTTGCAGATACTGTGCGATTTTATGAAACTGTTTTGTTTTCTCTTTATGAGCGACCAATTTGGCTCTGGAGAGAAGACCGTATTATAGCCGACGATACCTGCCTTGCTTTTCTAGGTCTGACAGGCCCAGTGTCGCATCTCGACGATTTGGTGAGCGAGGAAGATCATGTAGGCCTATCTGTTAATATCGTCGAAAAAATAAAAGATATTTTGGTAAGTGGTGTAGCCAATGCAGCCCCAATTGAGGTTTCTCTCGGGCCTAATCGACCTGGAGCTTTGGTAGACATTCAAATACTCTCAAACTCTGAACCCAATTGGCCAATAGCCGTTTTGTGGATTGAAGAGATGCAAATACAAGATTTCGGTGAAGGGGCTAGTTTACGAGGGGAAGAAAGAGCGGCATCTGGGCTTAGAAAGATGATAGATGCTTTACCTTTTCCTGTGTGGCAAAGAGATGCTTCTCTTAAACTTGAGAAAGTTAATGCGGCCTACGTTGATGCGGTAGAGGGTGGATCTGCACAAAATGTGATCAGGAATAATATCGAACTCACAGAAATGGCTGGTTATCAAAGCTTTAGGAGAATTGCCCAAGAAGTTTTTAAAACAGGCAAGACCATTAAGAAGACACAATATTCTATCATAAAAGGCAAGCGCCGAGCTTTGGATGTTACAAATTCTGCAATTAAGGAAAACTCTTCTATTGTTGGAGTTGCTGTTGATGTTACTGGCCAAGAAGAAGCATACGCAGAACTTAATCGCGTGCTTGAGGCCCAGTCTGAGACATTGAACCGCCTTCAGTCTCCAGTGGCAATTTTTGGTCCAGATAAAATTCTGAGATTTTACAATAATGCATTTTTACGATTTAGTCAGTTACCAGAGGAGTGGCTATCCAAAGAACCAAACCAAAGTGAACTGTTCGATGGATTAAGAGATAGACGAAGACTGCCCGACAATGCCAATTATCCAGAGTGGAAGAAGAGTGTTCTTGATAGCTACAGTGAACTCATAGAACCCCACGAAGAATTTTGGTATCTTTCCGATGGCACAACGCATCGTATTTTGGCGCAACCACAGCCACTTGGTGGTTTGCTCATTGTCCTAGAAGATGTTTCTGACCGCTTGGCTTTAGAGAGATCATATAACACTCTCATTGCCGTTCAAAAAGAAACACTCGACAGCTTGCACGATGGTGTAGGCGTGTTTGGTAGTGATGGTCAGCTTAAGCTTTTTAATCCCGCTTTTTGTACTCTATGGGGTATGGAACAAGATCAATTAGATGGGGAGCCTCATTTAGAGAAAATTCTTAAGTTAGCCGCCGAGCTAAACCCTGTAACAGAAGAAAACTGGCAAAAATTATTACAAGAATTACAATCAATCACACTTGGGCGTGAAATGAGTGCGGGCCGATTACTTTTTCCAGACGATAAAATCGTGGACTATACGCTGGTTCCACTGCCTGACGGTGCCGCCATGGTCCGCCTGACAGATATGACGGCGAGTATAGGCATTCAAGACGCGCTTGAAGAAAGAAGTGAGGCCTTAGAGACTGCTGACAGACTTAAATCAAAATTTATCACCAATATGAGCTATGAGCTGAGAACGCCTCTTAATTCAATTATAGGATTTGCTGAAATGCTACAAACCGGAATAGGCGGGTCTGTCAGCAAAACACAAAATACTTACCTATCTAATATTCTCGATGCGTCTGATGAATTAAAAAATATGATTTCTGACGTGCTTGATCTTGCTGTGATTGAAGCAGGCGGCATGGTGCTCAATGTAGAATCTTTCAATATTAATGAAATGATTGATGAGCTGATTATGCAAGCTAGCCCAAGAATTAAAAGCAGCGGAATTGGTGTCTTTGTGCAAATGGATGATAATTACGGCGAGATGCAAGGGGATCGTCCACGTATTCTACAGGTTTTGTATAACCTTATGATCAATGCTATTCAATTTGCCGTTAAAGGCAGTGATGTACGGCTGTCGATAGCCAAAAACAGAGAAGAGCATGAAATGGTCTCCTTCAACTTTGAAGATGAAAAGATAAGCCTTGTTGAAGATGAATGGGAACAGGTTATGAATGCTTTTGAGCGTGGGACAAATATGGGACCTCGTGGTGGGCTGGGGCTTGATTTGGCGCTAGTTAGAAGCTTTGTAGAATTGCATCAAGGCCGGGTTGAGCTGGTTGGCGGTGTTGGTCAAGGATTGAAAATTATCTGTATCCTTCCTTTAGAGCAATTATAATGACTGACACTATCGAGTTTAAAATGACCAGTCTTAGTGACACACATGCACTGGCAGAGGAGATTTCCTCACTTTTACAAGCTGGAGATTTGCTAGCCCTTGAAGGGGATCTTGGGGCAGGCAAAAGTGCCTTTGCACGTGCGCTTATTCGAGCTTATCGCTCAGATCCGCAAACAGAAGTGCCAAGCCCGACCTTTACCATTGTGCAATCGTATGAAGCCTCTGGAAAGCCGGATATATGGCACGCAGACCTTTACCGCCTGAGTGACCCTGAGGAGCTTTATGAGCTGGGCTTAGAGGAGGTGCGCGATGATAGTGTGGTGATTGTTGAATGGCCGGACCGCTTAGACAAGGCGTGGAGAGAAGCGGCTTTGACACTCAAGTTTGAAATATTACCCGGCACTGATGATATGGAAGAGTTGCCGCGCGCCATCACTGTATGCGTGCCGCCCACTTGGGCAGATAGACTCAGTGCTTTAAAGGCAAAGGCATGACGGATAGTCGGGCGAAAGAGCGGCAAATCATTTCGCTTTCTGAACAAAAATTATTGTCTCTTGGGGAAGTGTAATGACTACAAGAGCTGGCATACCAACGCTTTATACCATAGCGCCAAATCTGCCTTTTGCTGATGCGCTGGCGATGGGTTTGCTAGCGCGCGTCGAGGCAGACCCGCTACGCTTATCAGAGCTTATTATTTTACTTCCAAACCGTCGCGCAGTGCGGGCGCTGAGTGAAGCTTTTTTACGTATCAATGATGGCAAGGTTTGTCTGTTGCCACTGATGCGCCCCATCGGCGATGTGGATGAAGAAGAAATTACATTTCTAGGCGCTGGGCTCAACAGTGATGATACAGCTTTCCCTCCGGCTATTTCTGAGACACGCAGACAGCTCGAATTGCAAAAACTGATTATGCGTTGGGCAACGGTTGGTGCGGGGGACCCTATGTCTTCGGCGCAAAGCTGGCGTCTTGCGGGCGAGCTTGCAAAGTTGATGGATCAGGTTGAAACACAGTCCCTCACGTTTGATAAGCTAGCTGAGCTTGTGCCGGATAATTTATCAAGTCACTGGCAGGTCACACTAGATTTTTTAAAAATTGTCAGCGATGCATGGCCCAAGTTTCTAGCGGAAATGAAAGTCATGAACCCCGCTGCTCGTCGCGATAAGATGCTCAAGAATCTAGCGAGGGCTTGGCAAAAATCCCCACCCAAGGGCGATGTAATAGCCGCGGGATCAACAGGGTCTATTCCTGCTGCGAGAGAATTGTTGTCAGTTGTTGCGCGTCTGTCGGGGGGTGCTGTGGTCGTTCCGGGTTTGGACAGGGACATTGACGATGACTGTTGGCAGGCTGTTGATGAAGTGCATCCCCAATATATGCTCAAAGAACTGTTAAACGCCATAGGTGTGTCGCGAAACGAGATTGAAGATTGGCCATTGGCGCCTAATGTGTCATTTCCTGTGGGTGCCAGTGACGAGCGTGTCGAGATTATGCGCGAGGTAATGCGACCATCCAGCACAACGGCAGAGTGGCTCAAGTTGCCGCCGTCTAAGCGGGACGCTAAAAAAGTGTTTAAGGGCATGCGCTTGGTCACAACAGCTACGCGGCGTGAAGAGGCCTCGGCCATTGCTCTTATGATGCGGGAAACTCTTGAAACTGAAGGCAAAACAGCAGCGCTTGTGACGCCAGACCGGGTGTTGGCAAGACATGTTCGTGCGGCCTTGATGCGGTTCGGCATTGATATTGACGATTCAGCGGGTATCTCAGGCGAAGAAACACCGGTAGGTACATATCTGCGCTTGCTTATTGCTGCTGCCGACGCAGGTCTTGCGCCTGTGCCTTTGCTTGCCCTTTTAAAACACCCACTGGCTTCAGGGGGTATTGAGAGGATTAAGTTTTTATCCCTTGTCAGGAAGCTTGATAAAGATGTTTTGCGCGGAGGGCGCCCAAGGGCGGGGCTAACTGGTATTTTAGAAGCCTCTAGAGCTTCAGATAAAATGGGTACCAAGGACTGTGATTATCTAGAGCAGGCGCTTGCTCCACTTGGTGCGTTGAGTGAATTATTAGAAGCTGATGCCGAGAGTGAGATTTCATCCATATTTGAGATGCACTTGAAGGCGGCTGAGCATTTGGCATCATCAAATGATACTGAGGGCGCAAAGCGTCTTTGGGCTGGGGATGCAGGGGAAGCTTTGTCAAACCATTTTAGCAGCTTGATGGATGATATGCAGCCACATCATACAGTTACAACAAGTGATTATCCTGCGCTCTTTGCCGAGTGGCTATCTGCGGTCACAGTTCGCCCCAAATGGGGTCGCCATCCTAGGCTGTTTATATGGGGAGCGATCGAAGCCCGTTTGCAGCGCGCTGATCTGATGATTATTGGTGGATTAAACGAAGGCAGTTCACCGCCTGATGCGGGGGCTGATCCTTGGATGAACAGGGATATGCGTCGCCAGTTTGGCTTACCAACACCCGAGCAAAGGGTGGGTCAGGCAACGCACGATTTTCTACAAGCTTTGGGCGCTAAAAATGTTGTGATGACACGCGCTGAAAAGGTGGAAGGCACACCGACAGTGCCAAGCCGCTGGCTGTTTCGCATTAAAGCGGTTGTTGGTGAGTTGCCGGGCGAGGGCGAGCCGTGGCGACACTGGATTGAGGCGATGGACACACTGCCAAAAGCACCACCATTAGCGCCCCCCGCTCCCAAGCCACCAGTAAAATATCGCCCGACCAAGCTACCTGTGACCAGCGTAGAGACATGGAAAAAAGACCCTTACGCACTCTATGCAAAGCGTATTTTAAAATTATCAAAACTACAGCCCTTGGACGATAAACCGAATGCTATGGATAAGGGCAATATGATACATGATATTGTCGAAGATTTTTTAAAACATGACGGCCCAAAGCTTGGCGATGCGGGCAAACAAAGGTTGATTGCTCTAGGGGAAAAACATTTTGAAAAAGTAATTAACCAACCTGTTGTTTATGCATTCTGGTGGCCACGGTTTTTAACTGTAGCGAATTGGTTTGTAGAAAATGAAGAGGCGCGAGAGAAAACGCATGAGGTTGTTGGCGTTGAAGTGAAAGCTGAGGCTCTTGTGCCCAACACCAATTTTACATTAACCGCCAAGGCAGATCGCATTGATAGTAGTAAGGCAGATGGCTCGCTTATTATCATTGATTATAAAACCGGTGGGGTACCAGGAGCTGCTCAAATCTACGCAGGGTTTGCACCACAGTTGCCACTGGAAGGTTGGCTGGCACAAGAAGGCACTTTCAAAGGCATTAGTTCTGCACAAGTGTCTGAATTATCCTTTTGGAAACTATCCGGTGGAGTTCCTCCTTGTAAGGTCACTAAAATTGATGAGCCTGAGCTTAGAATTGAAGAGGCGATTGAAGGTCTAACTAAAATGGTAGAACTATTTTCAAAGGAAACCACAGCTTATTTATCGCGCCCCTCTCCTCTTTCAGGCCATCGAAGTGACTATGACCATTTGGCACGTGTAAAAGAATGGCAGAATAACTATGCTCAATCTGAGGAGAAGCTTTGATGAGCGGATTGAGCGACAAGCAAGCTCTTGCTACAACACCAGCCTTAACTGCGTGGGTGGGGGCATCGGCAGGCACGGGTAAAACCCATGTGCTCACGTCAAGAGTATTACGTTTAATGTTAAGCGGTGCTCACCCAAATCAAATCCTCTGCCTGACCTTTACAAAAACAGCCGCCGCTGAGATGAAAAACCGTTTGCTTAAGGCGCTGGCAAGTTGGGTTACGCTGTCGGATGATGCGTTGCGAGCAGAGCTGCAGGATAGAACGGGGGAGCAAGCTGACAGCGATATGCTTATTAGATCCCGTCAGTTATTTGCCGAGGTTTTGGATTTGCCGGGCGGCCTTGCTATTCAAAACTTTCATAGTTTTTGCCAATCCCTGCTGGGCCGCTTTCCTTTAGAATCGGGTATTCGTCCGGGCTTTGAAGCTATTGAAGAAACGGCAATGCTTGATTATTTACATCAGGCAAGGGACAGAGTGCTCGCCTCCACACGCAGCCCACAAGGCGCTGTTCTTGCCGAAGCGCTTAATCTCGTTGCATCCTTAGCAGCGGAAGAAACATTTGATAAAATTATGCAGGGCATTGATAAGCATCGCGGTAAATTACGACACGCTATGCGCAGTGCGGGCAATATGGATCAGGCTCTCATCGCATTGCTTTGGCGCTCTTTGGGCACCAATCTCGATGAAAAAGATAAAAACTTCATCGAGCTCATTGGAAATATATCTGATCGAGAACAGCTTAAGAAAATGGCGGATAGCCTTGCTGAAAAATCTTCAATAACCAATGATAAAACCACCAGAGCTATTTATGATCTACTGGCAGATCCCGATACCAAAGATGAGGCATTACTGCTGGCATACCAGAGCGTTTTTCTAACAGCAAAGTCACAGTCAAAAGCTATACAGTCTATCGGCACAAAAAAAATCCTTGAAGAAGACCCAGAATTTTTAGCGGTGATAAAAGAAGAGCAAGATCGGCTTGTTCAATTATCAACCCAGCAAAACCGCGTTAATATTGCCCTAAGGAGCGAGGCTATAATTCGCTTGGGTCTAGCCATGATGCACGATTATGAAAACTCGAAAAAGCATCAGGGCGTTGTCGACTTTGATGATATGATTGCTAAAACCGTTGAGCTTCTTAACCGACCTGATATAGCGCCGTGGGTTCTCTATAAGTTGGATGGCTCTTTGCAACATATTTTAGTCGACGAGGCGCAAGACAGTAATGCCCTTCAGTGGCAGGTTGTCGAAAAGCTCAGCAGTGAATTTTATGTTGGCGATAGTGCACAAGAAAAATCACGCACGCTCTTTGCTGTGGGTGACGCTAAACAATCGATTTACCGTTTCCAAGGCGCTGACCCAGATCAGTTTTCTGCGGCTCGCGACAGGGTCTTTGCAAAAGCAGAGGAAGCTGGCCTGCCCTTTGAAGAAGTGCCGCTGAATATGTCTTATCGCTCTGGAAAAGCAGTTCTAACATTAGTAGATTCAATTTTTCGACAAGACGGACCAGCCTTTAATGATTTAACCCGTGATAACAACCCCATCACGCACGACTTTCACAGAATGGGCCATGGAGGACTGGTTGAATTATGGCCAACTCAGGTTCCGGTCCGCCAAGAAGAGCAGACGCCTTGGCAATTGCCAATACAGCAAGAACAGGCTGAGGATGCCGCTGAGCATTTGGCTTGGCGCATTGCGCGACATATACACTCGCTTATTGGAAAGGGTGTGCTTGAAAGCAAAGGCCGCCTTATTGGGGCGGGCGATATTTTAGTTTTGGTGCAGACCCGCAGCGCTTTTGTCGATTATTTTGTCCGCGCGCTCAAGGTGCTTAATGTACCGGTTTCAGGTCGTGACCGTATGACGCTCACTCAAGAGCTGCCTGTTATGGATTTGTTGGCACTGGGGCGTTTCGCGCTTCAGCCTGATGATGATTTAACGTTAGCAACCGTTCTTAAAAGCCCCTTTATTGGTATGAGTGAAGAGGATTTGTTTGAAATCTCTATTGAGAGAAAAGCGTCACTTTGGCAGTCCTTAAAACAGTTTGGCAAAGAAAAGCCCGTCTTTGAGAAAACTGTTCACTATCTCAGAGAAATTTTATCAAGCGCAGATACCCTGTCATCCTTTGAGTTTTATCAAGATATTTTGGGTCGCCTTGGCGGGCGCAAACTTCTTGCCAGTAGGCTGAGCGACGAAATTAATGACCCAATTGATGAATTTTTAGAACAGGCATTGGCTTTTGAAAAGTCCCAAGCTCCGTCCTTGGAAGGGTTTGTTGATGCTACTGAGCGCGGTGACCTTGTTATCAAGCGCGATATGGAAGAGGTGAGTGACTGCGTGCGTGTTATGACAGTACACGGCGCGAAAGGGCTTCAGGCTCCCATCGTATATTTACCGGACACTATAAAGTCTAAGGGTCAATCCGATCCGCTTTCTCTGTTACCCGGGAAAAAGGAAACACTTCTGCCAATTTGGCGCGGTAGCATAAACCATGTGCCGGAAACTCAGGCGGCGGAAGATGCTGTTAAGCAACTGGATAATGCTGAATACCGCCGTAAACTTTATGTTGCGCTTACCAGAGCTGAGGACCGTTTGTACATTAGTGGCTGGGAAACCCTCAAGAAGACTGATGAGGCTTGCTGGTACCGACTGATAGAATCAGGTTTTAAGGCTATGCCTGATGTCACCAGCCAAACTGACAAGGCAGGCAATGAGGTTTTACAGTACCGTGTTAAACATGTCGCCGCGTTGCCGAGCTTGCAAAAAGAGGATGTTGAATGTGTTGAAAAACCAGCCCTGCCGGATTGGGTTTTAGCCCCTATTCCAAGTGAGCCTGCCCCTGCGAGGCCTCTGGCACCCTCTCGCCCTAGTGATGCAGAGCCCGCCGTCAATAGTCCACTGATACGCAAAAGTGATCAACGCTTTAAGCGGGGTCGCCTGATCCACGCCTTGATGCAGTGGTTGCCCGACGTTGAGCAAGCAAAACGCGCGGATCTCGCGGCCGAGTATTTAGCTCAAGTGGCTCACGGCCTATCAGCGCAGGAGCAAGAAAAAACATGGAATGAAGTTGAGCGTATTTTAAATGATGACAAGTTTGCAGCCATCTTTGGCTCTGGGTCTCGTGCTGAAGTGTCCCTGTCTGGTTTAGTGGGAGAAACAACAATATCAGCGCAAGTGGACCGCTTGCTGGTGGAAGATGACAGGGTGCTGATCATTGATTATAAATCTAACCGGCCACCGCCTGTTAGCGATAAAGAAGTTCCTGAGATTTATATAAAACAGATGCGGGCTTACGCCGAAGCGCTTAGGGTAATTTATCCTGACAAAAAAGTAGAAGCAGCCCTCCTTTGGACCGACGAAGCTCGTTTGATGCCTCTTGCTATTTAATCTATATTAGAGGTATCTAAAATACCACAGTATGTTGCGTTTATAAAAATCCTTATGACAATATCTTGACGTTTCAACTGTTCGTACTTACGTTAGGGCAAACCTAATTCACAGACTAGAA
Source organism: uncultured Alphaproteobacteria bacterium (assembly GCA_965603115.1). GTDB lineage: Bacteria > Pseudomonadota > Alphaproteobacteria > Sphingomonadales > Kordiimonadaceae > CBFDBT01. Next base: position 3,964 of record CBFDBT010000053.1, on the reverse strand, counting down.
AGTAATATTATGGCAATTATAAATGTAACTGACGAAAGCTTTGAGGCAGACGTTATCAATAACGATAAACCTGTTCTGCTTGATTTTTGGGCCGAATGGTGTGGCCCTTGTAAGATGATAGGACCGGTTCTTGAAGAAATTGATGGCGAGCGCGACGATATTGTGATTGCTAAAATGAATATTGATGATAATCCGGAAGTTCCAACGCGCTTTGGTGTGCGATCAATTCCAACGCTTATCATCGTAAAAGGCGGTGAAGTTGTGGCGACTACCATGGGTGCTAAACCTAAAGGTCAGCTAGACGCATGGATTAATGGCGCGGTTTAATTGATCTACTATTGAATGTGAAAAGGCGTCCAAGTGGGCGCCTTTTTTTATGCGGGTTCTAAATCAAGGTCCCGCAGCACATTGCCTGCCAGATAAAGCGAGCCCGCAATGATAACAACTGGTGCGAGGGCGACATCCCCTGTTGGGTTTTTGATCTGCTTTAGTGCGCTCGCTATGTCACTCGCCATCACACAATTCATATCAATATCGCTTGCAGAGGCTGCAATTTCTGCGGGGCTGGCGGAGCCGTCTTGGCCAACGATAGGCACGGAAATAACCTGACTGATAAGAGGCATTAGTGTGCGTAAGTAATTTGTACAGTCTTTGGTCCCCATCATACCAAGCACAAGAATAACCGGTCGCTCACCCAGTTCCATATCTTTTAGGTATGTTCGCAGCGCCGCGGCCGCCGCAGGATTGTGCCCGCCGTCAAGATAGAGGTCTGCGCCTTCGGGTAAGAGTTTGTTATAGGCGGTATCTTCAAGATGCTGCATGCGGGCAGGCCAGCGAACCCAGCCAATGCCAGCCTTTATGGCAGAGTCAGGAATGACTACAGCACTTTGATGGCGCGCTAGGGCTATCGCGGTACCCGTATTGATGATCTGGTGTTGTCCCTTAAGAGTTGGCATTGGTAAATTTAGCGAGCCATGAATATCACTATAGGTCATGGTAGGGCCATCTTTGTCGGCTGCTATATGCCAGTCGCGTTCGAATATATAGCCTTTGGTTTTGGTCATACGCAAAACGTTGCGAATAACGTCTTCAGCGTCTTTGTGCTGAGGCGCCAGAATAGCGGGTGCCCCATGTTTGATGATGCCAGCTTTTTCTGCTGCAATTTGTGTGATGTTTTCCCCAAGAAATTGCTGGTGATCAATGTCAACAGGCGTAATACCTATGGCGGCGGGTTGGGTGATAACGTTGGTCGCATCTAAGCGCCCGCCTAGGCCTACCTCTAAAAGGCAAAGGTCAGCTGGTATACGCGAAAACGCAAGTAGGGCTGCAGCGGTGGTAATTTCAAAATATGTAATGGCTTCGCCGTCGTTAACTTGCTCACACTCTTCGAGAACTTCACTCAAATAGTCTTCATCAATTATTTTGCCAGCTAAGCGAATGCGCTCTGAAAACCGTACAAGGTGCGGGGATGTATAAACATGCACACGGTGGCCTGCGGCTTCGGCAATGGCACGAAGCGTGGCAATGGTTGAGCCTTTACCATTGGTGCCGGCTACGTGAATTACGGGGGGTAGTTTTTTTTCAGGGTTGTCGAGCAAGTCTAAAAGTCGATGCATGCGCTCAAGCGATAGGTCAATCACCTTGGGATGAAGGTCCATTAATCGCGAGAGGATAACATCACTTTTGTCATTGTTCATATGAAGTGTTCTTTAATCAATTTGTTGCTGCACGCGGCTCTACACTCTTTAAGAGGCCCAAAATGCGCCCTAGCGTTTTCTTTTGGTCCTTGCGGTGAACAATCATGTCGACCATTCCATGGTCTAGTAAATATTCTGATCGCTGGAAGCCTTCTGGTAATTTCTGGCGTAAATTTTGTTCAATCACGCGCGGACCGGCAAAGCCAATGAGAGCTCCGGGCTCAGCAATTTGAATATCCCCGAGCATAGCATATGAGGCCGTTACGCCACCTGTTGTCGGGTCAGTGAGCACAACAAGATAGGGTAGGCTGGCTTCTTTCAGCATTTGGATTGCAACTGTAGTGCGCGGCATTTGCATGAGCGATAAAATGCCCTCTTGCATCCGTGCGCCGCCGGCGGCCGTATAAATAATCAGTGGAGCATTAATTTTGATGGCGTGTTTTACCGCTGCGATAAACCCATCACCAACGGCCATGCCCATGGAGCCGCCCATAAAGAAGAAATTTTGTACGACAACAACAGCTTCTTGGGACTCAATTTTACCAACGGCTGCTTGAATGGCGTCTTCATCGCCTGTTTTGGAGCGCGCCTGTTTAAGGCGATCAGTGTAGCGCTTGCTATCTTTGAACTTGAGTGGATCAGCATTAACCTTGGGCATGTCAATCATTTGGTAGGTCTGGCGATCAAACAGCATATTAAAGCGAGCAGATGGTCCTATGCGTTCATGATGGTCACAGTGTGCACAAACACTAAGACTGTCTTCAAACTCACGTTCAAAAATCATCTGTCCGCAGCCTTTACATTTATACCACAGGTTATCAGGCGTTTCCTTGCGGTTCATAACGCTTTGAAGTTTTGGTTTTACATAGTTGGTGAGCCAATTCATATAGAGCCTTTCAGGTTTAAATTGAGACCATATGATTGCCTCGAACGTATTTGCAGTAGGAAGACCTTGAAGAGTGATGCCGGGACATCATTCAAAAGGGCTGGCGCCCTGAAAATACGTCTCAAGGCTACCGAAGGCAAGGGTATTTTCTTACCTGTCTTCATAATATTTATTATATGATGGACCACATCATATCTCAAAATATTCTTTGTCATAAAAGAAACTACCTCTTGTCAGATGGCGCAATTCAAGCCTGAAAGGCTCTAAGCCCCCTCTTTTCTAATGCTTTTAATGCCACTTGATAGATCAGACACAAGAGAGAGGGTCTGACCCACAAGACTATCCTTTGCTGTATTCATATCATCAAGGTTTCCCGCAATGATATCCACAATCGCTGAGCCTACCACGGCGCCATCAGCGTGACGAGCAATTATCGCGGCTTGTTCGGGTGTGCGAATACCAAAGCCAACACAGATTGGCAAGTCTGTAACAGACTTTAATCGCTCCATAGCCTTGCGGATATCGTCACCCTCGGCAGATTTCCCGCCTGTAATGCCCGCTACAGCAACATAATAAACAAAACCGGACGCATCATCTAACACAGCATGCAAGCGCTCGCCAACAGTGGTTGGTGTCGCTAGGCGAATTAAATGAATGCCGCAATCTCTAGCTGGAAGGCGCAGTTCGCTATCTTCTTCTGGTGGTAGGTCAACAATGATTAGGCCGTCGACACCAGCTTTTGACGCATCGTTTAAAAAGCTGTCCACGCCATAAGCCATGATGGGGTTATAGTAGCCCATAAGGATAATGGGGGTAGTGGTATCATCAAGGCGAAAACTGGATACCATTTCTAACGTGCGGATCATTGAGCCCCCGGCTTTTAAGGCGCGCTGTGCTGCTTTGTCAATCGCTGGACCGTCAGCACTCGGGTCGGTAAAGGGCATGCCAAGCTCAATGATATCGGCACCAGACGCAGGCAGCCCTTTCATCAAAGCAAGGGCTGTATCAAAATCAGGGTCACAGGCCATAGTGAAGGTTACAAAAGCGGCGCGACTATCGGCTGCAAGCGATGCAAATTTATTAGCTATTCGATCAACAGGTAAGGTCATCAAATTTCCTCACCTAATTCATTGGCTACAGTGAAAATATCTTTGTCGCCTCGACCACTAAGATTCATGACAATAAGATGATCACTAGGCAGTGTTGGCGCTATGCGTATGATGTGCGCTAGCGCGTGGCTGCTCTCTAGGGCCGGGATAATACCTTCTGTGGTGCAAAGTAGCTGAAAGGCACTTAAAGCTTCTTTGTCGGTTGCGGAAAAATATTTTACCCGCCCCTGCTCGTGCAGCCAAACATGTTCAGGGCCAATGCCGGGGTAATC
>CBFDBT010000052.1:0-13517 GCA_965603115.1 uncultured Alphaproteobacteria bacterium | reverse complement strand
GCCTTCAATCTTAAACCTTATTCTTCTTCATGAAAGCCAGCTACAACAAGTTTTTCAAGAGCATCCTGCGCTGCCTTACCATCTACTCCTTCAGCCTTAAGAGTGATCTGATCCCCCTTAGCCGCGGACAACATCATCAACCCCATAATCGATGTACCCAGCACAGTTGAGCCATCCTTACTAACTTCAATTTTGGCGTCAAATTCCTCAGCATGTTTTACAAATTTAGCCGAAGCTCTGGCATGCAGGCCGCGCTGGTTCACAATACTCAAAACACGCTGCAGCATAAATCCTCCTTGTCAATTGACGACATATTGTCCTCCCGTGGCTTTAGCTTCCAAGAACAGCAGAGGCAACATTGATATATTTCCGTCCCGCAGCCTGAGCTTCTTCAACTGCATCTTGAAGACTTTTTGTGTTTCTCACACTCGCCATCTTGATCAGCATTGGGAGATTAATACCCGCAACAACTTCAACATTGCCACGATCCAGCATAGATATAGCTAGATTTGAAGGGGTTCCTCCAAACATATCTGTCAGTACAACCACACCTGAACCACTATCAACCTGCTCCACAGCCTTAACAATATCCTCACGACGTTGTTCCATATCATCATCGGGACCAATGCAAATGGCTCGAATATCTTGCTGCTCACCTACAACATGTTCGGTAGCGGCCACAAATTCTTCTGCCAATCGACCGTGCGTTACCAAAACCATTCCTATCATCAGCTTATTCCCTCTTGCTCAAGATAACGAAACTATCATTCAGCCGGACCAAAATCACTTCTCCTGCGACGCTCAACAGGTGTGTCACGGTGTACAATATTTAATCTTCTCGCTAAATCTCTTAGATCAATTCCCATCATTTCCGCCATCATGACTGAGCGATGCCGGCCACCTGTGCAGCCAAAAGCTACGGTTAAATGTGTTTTTCCTTCTTGGACATAAAGAGGAATCAAGAATGTTATCAAAGATAGTAATTTATTTTTAAATTCCTCAAAATTTTTGTCTTCCGCGACAAAAGCGGCAACCTTAGGGTCGCGGCCTGTTAAAGGCTTTAATTCAGGGTCATAATGTGGGTTTCTTAAAAACCGGACATCGAAAACCAAGTCTGCATCACGGGGCACGCCTTTTGAATATCCAAACGACATTGTAGTAATTACCAAGCCTGTATCTTCGCCCAAGCTAAAGGCCTCTACAAGACGGCGTCTGGTTTCCGCACCCGTCAGGTTGGATGTGTCCATTATAGATGTAGCTTTACCACGTATCGGTGACATTTTTTCACGTTCTCGGGCAATGCCGTCAGGGACCGGCCTGTCCGGGGCGATGGGATGCGGGCGCCTTGTTTCAGAGAAACGGTTGATCAAAGTAGTGTCGTCACAATCAAAATAAATCACATTAAGATCAATATCCCCACGCTCATTTAAATCATCAAGCATCGCTGAAAAATGCGTAGAGGGTGTAGAGCGACTTCGTGCATCGATACAAATCGCCAGAGGAATGTCATCTGAACCCACTGAGTCATCAATGCTTAAAAGCCGTTTCAAATACGGCAATGGCAAATTATCAATCGCTTCATAGCCCATATCTTCCAGGGCATCTAAACCTGTTGATTTGCCTGCACCGGACATGCCGGTTACAATTACGACTTTCCGTTTACCTGTATTGTGTGGACTGCTCATAGGCCCCATGTCTCTTTCTCTGGGAAGTCTTCCCGTTCATCACAAAGCTTAGCCATCGCTAACTCTATTATAATGTGCCCACTGTCGCGCTTGGCATCAAGCTTTAATTGTGGAAATTTACACCCCTGAATTTCACAGCAACTCGGCTCGGGCAATCTTTCGAAGGTATTATCACTTGAAAGATCAACAACCAAAGCAAGGCAAACATGGTCAAGGCGATCAAAATATACAATGCCCAAACCTCTAATTTCTAACAAATTTGCAATAGATTTTGGTGCTGATAAAAACAGAGAGCTCCCCTCTTGTTCTACCAGAACTTGATCATCGGAAATGAGCGTGGCTCCGCGGTCAATGAGCTTGAGTGCCAGATCAGACTTACCCGAACCGGGTAGCCCGCGCAACAAGACGGCTTTCCCAAAAAGCGCTACAGCTGTGCCATGTATATTTGTCATCAAACAAATCTCACTGCCTTAAGTTTTTTGCAAGTCATGAAGGGGTAATTCTACCCGAAAAACCGCACCACTTAACCCGTCAGCTCGATTTTCCGCTGTGATATTGCCAGAATGTGCCTCAACAATCTGTTTGCATATAGCGAGACCCAACCCGGAATGCGTACCAAAATCTTCACTTTCGGGGCGCTCAGAATAAAATCGAGAAAATATTTTTTCTTCTGCCCCTTCTGGCACGCCTGGACCTTCATCTGTAATGGAATATATCACACTTTTTTCTGATTTTATCAAATTCATACTGATTGTGCCCCCTTTAGGGGAAAAGCTTAAAGCGTTATCAAGTAAATTTCGCAAGACTTGCCCCAATCGCCGCTCAAGACCTTTAACCATAAAAACACCTGCTTCTATCTGGTCATAAGTTATTGCGACCTTATTGTCAGTGCCCGAGGTGTGATAGGCACCGCAAATAGTGCTGACCATCACACCTAAGTCAATAACATTTAACGAACTCCTTGCAAGCTCAGCATCCAGCCTTGATGCATCAGATATATCAGTGATCAAACGGTCCAGCCTTTTTACATCATCATTCAAAACCGCAAGCAAGCGCTCCTGCAAGTCTACCCTATCTGTACGACCGAGGGTTTCTACAGCGCTTCGCATTGAGCTGATAGGATTTTTTAACTCATGGGCTACATCTGCTGCGAAAGTTTCAATAGCGTCTATCTGGTTATATAGAGCGTAGGTCATATCACTGAGCGAGCGAGAGAGGTCTCCAATTTCATCGTTACGTTCGGCAAAAAGTGGGATGTTTTCTTCACGCCCAATGGCCCGGCGCACGCGCTCAGCCGCGCGCGCTAATTTACGAATGGGCCGTGCGATTGTACGTCCCAGAAAAAAACTTAATAGCAAAGTTATTGCAAGCCCTCCCGCGAAAACCTTGAGGGTTGCTATTTGCTCATTGCGAACCAGTTCCTGAATGTCATAAAGGTCAGACGTAAGCAACAAGGCACCAAGGACACGCCGAAATCTCGCAACTGGGACCGCCACGTTGATTAACTGGCCGCCATCTTCGGTTTGTCTTAGCTGTACTGCGCCTTCCCCTTCCAGCGCGGATATCACTTCTATATAGTCATCCGCTCTCTCGCCAACGCGTTCCACATATAGCGGGAAATCAGGCGGGGGTGTGACTAATATCAATAGAGCATCAATAAACTCAAAAGCCTTGTCTTTGATCGAAACTGTTTGTTTTTGGGGTGGAAGAGGTTCGGCAAAAACCGTGGTATCCTTCGTGATATACTGACTATCAACCAAAAGAGCGCCTGATGTGATGAAAAGACGGGCTCGGTTATTAGTTGGGCTAACAAGTCTTGATAAAATTTGCTGTGAGGCTTGTAGGTCGACTTCACTGGACTCAGGGCCGTGAATTGCAGCCTCACCTAGTGCGCCTGCAATGATCGTCGCTTGAATTTTGAGCGTTTCAATACGGTCCGCCACTAAATTATCTCTAAACTGAGTAAGATAGAGCAGACCAATAACAAGGATGAGCAGGGCAACCATATTAACGGCCATGATACGTAGCATTAAAGGGGAAACAAGACGTGCAGAACCAGAGCCGCTCATAGGCTTTCCATTAGGGTGCTCAATAAGATTTTTAGTCTTGGCCCCATTTAACCCCTTATTCGTCGCTGTATCTATATCCAACTCCATATAGTGTTTCTATGGCAGAAAATTCCTTATTAACCACTCTAAATTTTTTGCGCAGTCTTTTTATATGGCTATCAATTGTGCGGTCATCAACGTAAACATCATCAGAATAAGCCGCATCCATAAGCTGGTCTCGGCTTTTCACATGGCCGGGGCGCTGGGCAAGGGATTGTAATATCAAAAACTCGGTAACCGTAAGCGTTACATTCTTGCCATCCCATTTTACGCTGTGGCGTAAACTATCCAATTCGAGCTTACCTCGCTGCAAGACCTGTTCTTCAGTTTCTGGCAAACCTTCGCTGGTTTTCTTATTCATATCGGCCCGGCGCAGCAATACCCTAATACGCTCAATAAGAAGACGTAGCGAAAAAGGTTTATTAATATAATCATCTGCTCCCATACGCAGACCCAACAACTGATCAATCTCTTCGTCTTTAGATGTTAGAAAAATAACCGGCACATCAGATACTTCACGTAGACGCCGCAATAGTTCCATACCGTCCATACGCGGCATCTTTATATCAAGAACCACAAGGTCTGCCGGATTAGAGCATAGGGCATCATAAGCTTTTTGACCATCAGGATAAGTGCGAACACGGTAACCTTCCGCCTCTAAAGCTATGGTCACTGATGTGAGTATATTTCGGTCATCATCAACAAGTGCTATGGTTTTTGTCATCACTTTTCCCCTATGAGAGTCTACGACCCTATAACTATTGCATTTTTTCAAACGTTTCGTCACTACCTTATTCTGGATTAAAATGTGATTGCGACTTAAAAAAGGCGGGCTGATGGCGTCATGCAGGCAGCTTCACCCTTAGTGCCGCCAAAGGTCTGGCGAATAGGCACCATATTGCTTGATGTTTTACTGTCTAAACTGGGTAGGTTTAGGTAACTAACGCTCAATATAAAAATCGTTTCGCTTTAGTTTTACCTCCGAGGATTGTTACAATTATATAATTGTTAAAGAAAGCCTGTTTACATTCTTTGTAGTATTTACTTTCTAAAATCATAAATTAATTAATGTTTACAAATAGATATTTAAATCATATAAAAATAATCCGATTTTATATGATTTAGGTCCAAAAAATTAATAAAATTTTAACCATTCACTGGCCTACTTGGTATAGAATAACGGACTGCAATAGCTAGATTGGGAGCAGTAAACCTTTATTGATGGGGACAAATTGAATGGCTAAATATGATGTTACGCCTACAGGCGTAGAGCGTACCTTTGCTAACAATGAGTTTATTGTTAGCAAAACCGATACCACCGGACGACTGATGTATATCAATCAAACCTTTATGGAAATTGCTGATTACACAGAAGCCGAACTTCAAAATCAGCAACACAGTATAATCCGACACCCAGATATGCCACGCGGTGTATTTAAACTGCTGTGGAATACTATCCAGTCAGGCAAAGAGATTTTTGCTTATGTGATGAATATGACCAAACACGGGGACCATTACTGGGTGATTGCGCACGTAACACCAAGTTATGACACCAATGGTCAACTTTGTGGCTACCACAGTAATCGTAGAGTGCCTTCCAAAGCCGCACTTGACGTTATAAAGCCTATCTACAAAGAAATGTTGGCAATTGAAGCGGGCTCTCGCAAAGATGGCCCCGACGAAAGCATCGCATATTTGCTGTCAATATTAGAAGAAAAGGGGGTTAGTTATGATGAATTTATTTTCGGGCTCTAAAAAGAATGCAGATTCTGCAAGCGCAGATTCCACATTAAACATTGCCCTAGATGCTGCTATTAATGGCGGTGAATTAGATGCTGAGCAATTTAATGCAGACCCTGCCCTAAAAGGCTTGGTTGAAAAGATAATAACATATGCCAACACAAAAGGGATTACCTCTGAAAATGGGATGCAAAACTCTCTAGAAGAAATGCGAGCCATTTGCGATCGCGCTTCACGAGGCGATATGGAAGCACGCATATTAAATATTGACCCTGAAAGCAGCAATGCTCCCCTTCAAAATGCCATCAATCGACTTATAGATGTCTCTGATGCTTTTTCCCGAGATGTGGGGGCTTCGCTAGACTCTGTGTCAAATGGCATTTATTATCGTCGTATCTTTGAGCGTGGCTTAGAGGGCGAGTTTGTTCGCTATGCGTCTAATGTAAACAAGGCCGTGACCGCAATGGGTCAGAAAACTGTCGATTTCCGTGCCATGACAAATACATTTGCCGATAACATTCGCTCTGTTGCCGCGGATGCAACCGATATGAGCGCGCCTGTGGACCAGCTTGCTGGTACAGCCGCATCAACATCTACTGAATGCGGTGAAGCATCAGGCAAAGCAGAAGATGCGCTTCAGCACGTGCAAGCCGTAGCAGCAGCAGCTGATGAAATGGTCGCATCCATCGAAGAGATTGATCGTCAGGTTCAATCTTCTAATTCATTGGTTGGTGAAGTCGCTACAGACGCTGAAGAAACCAATGTTACTGTTGGTCAGCTAAGTACAGCAGCAAGTAAAATTGAAGAGGTTATGCACCTCATTCAAGATATTGCAGAAAAAACAAACCTGCTGGCTCTCAACGCAACTATCGAGGCTGCACGTGCCGGTGAAGCCGGACGCGGATTTGCGGTTGTTGCCTCAGAAGTGAAAGGCCTAGCTGCTCAAACGGCTAAGGCCACCGATGATATTGGCAGTCAAATTAAAGACGTTCAAAGAACAGTGAGTGGAACCGTAGATGCCATTCAGGGCATGTCGTCCAAGATTGAAAAAATCTCTGAGATGTCGGGTGCAGTTGCGGCAACCATTACCGAGCAAAATTCTGTGGTCGCGGAAATTAGTCGCTCAGCCCACGGCGCGGCTGAAAGCACACAAGAGGTCGCCCAGACAATTACGTCTGTTAGCACAGGTGCACAGTCAACGGGTACTGCGGCTGAACAGTTAAGAGGAACAACAGAAGGATTGGCCGCTAGATCTGCTACCCTCATCACAGAAGTTGATGACTTTTTGTTAAAAATCTAATCTGATTCTATATGGTTTAAAACATTTGGTAAGGTCACACTCTGGTGTGGCCTTACTCATTTCAAACACCCTGCGCATCTTTCTTTATATTTCTTTCCCTCTACCTGATAAAAGTGTAGTAAGCTCTCTTGCTATTTCGTCAGCATATAGATTTGTTAACAGGATAAAAAAGTGAAAACCACACGACCAAAAAATTGGGGCTTCCCACGCTGGGGCGATTATGGCCAAGATAAAGACACCGTAGAAGTTAAAATGTGTGACTATACTGGCTGTTCTGAGCGCGCTGACCACCCAGCGCCTAAAGCCCCAAATTCACCAGAAAAATGGTGGTTCTGCCAACCTCATGCAGGAGAATATAACCGCAACTGGAATTTCTTTCAGGGCATGAGCAGCGAAGAAGCCAAGCGCCACATGAAAGATGATGCAGCCACCGCCGCCGGCTTTAAAACCAGCGGTGCCTATGAATGGGGCGGTGCTAAAGACGAGAACGGGCTAACCAACCGTGAACGCACAGCTTACGACGCGCTCGAACTTGAGCATCCAACCAACGAGAAAGAATTAAAAGCCGCATACCGTTCTATGGCGAAAACATATCATCCCGACGTTAACGGCGACGACCCTATTGCCGCAGAGAAATTTCAAGCCGTTCAAATCGCTTATGATACGCTCAAGGCGAAAGTTGCCAGCTACAAAACTAAAGCTTAACGGACGATAGGCCTAGGTGGTGGCCCAAGGGGAGCAACACCCTCACGGACATATTCATCCGGTTCAGGCTCGCCAAATTCTGTTGTAATCGGCAAAACCCCACCCCAGATAGGCGCATCGAGATCCGCTTCCTCATCTTCGGGTGGCCCTGCGCTAATTTTGACACTGGCTTCTTCAATTTCCATTACCAGCATAGACGTGGCCTTGAGCTCTTGATCCGTAGAGGGCCTAAAGCTCGCCCACCGCCCCTCGCTTAATCGCTCGAAAAACAGTTCAAATTGTCGCTCAATCTCGGCAACATCCGTCATAAGTTCCGCCGTACCATACACCATAGCCGAGCGATAATTGATGCTGGTATTATAGCCACTTCTAGCAAATACAATGCCGTCGAGATGGCTAACCGTAACACAAACTGGAATGCCTTTGGTCTGTGCTTTCAACATACGACTGGCTGAACTGCCATGCCAATAGAGCTTATTGCCTTCACGCCAATAAAGTGTGGGCGTAACAAATGGCTGGCCCTCAATCACATAACCAATGTGCGCCATGATATGACTATCAAGTACGTCATAGAGTGTCTCATTATCATAATGCGCAAGTTGATGCTCTCGCTTAACCCTTGCCCTATCGCTAACGCGGTCTTTTGTCATAAATAACTTCCCCGTTTGTCCTTCATCTCAAACAGATTACGCCCTAAATTGCCACCCATGCAAATAGTTACTGGAAATACTAACCCTTTGTAGACTATGATGACGGCACAAAAATAAACTCATGGGGGCTATCCATGCGTTTTAAAGTAAAAACAGGGGAGAAGATTTCGTGGCTTCAACATCACAAGTACAGTGGTCGTCTAGAACGGCCTTTATTTTCGCGGCAGTGGGTAGTGCCGTAGGGCTCGGTAATATATGGCGTTTTCCATATATGGCCGGAGAAAATGGTGGTAGCGCCTTTGTTCTCATTTACATCGGCTTTGTTTTTCTTATAGGTCTTCCGGTTCTCATTGCCGAGCTTACAATTGGACGGCGTGCGCGGCATAATCCGATCACAACTTTTGTAACCATCGCTAAAGAATCGGGCCAGTCGAAACATTGGGCGTGGCTTGGTAAACTTAGCACCTTTGGTGGCGCTGTTGGACTCTTGAGCTTTTACAGCGTTATCGCTGGTTGGGTGATGTCTTATATTATTCAGGCCGCTGTTGGTGCATTTTCCGGCATTGAAAAAGAAGGCGCCGAAGCTGCCATGGCAGCTTACGCTGGTAACTCAGGCACCATGACCCTATGGCATTTCATTTTCTCGGTCGTCACAGTAGTTATTGTCGGCAAAGGTATTCAGGGCGGTCTGGAAAAAGCTGTGACCTATTTGATGCCAACACTCTTTTTATTGCTGCTCTTGCTTGTGGGCTATTCAATGGCAACAGCGGAGTTTGGACAGGCCGTAGAATTTCTTTTCACACCTGACTTTTCCAAAATTAACGGCGATGTAGTCTTAAGTGCACTCGGGCAAGCTTTCTTTTCGCTTAGTGTGACCATGGGTACAATGATCGCTTATGGCTCTTACCTGCCAAAAGACATTAGCTTGCACAAATCAGCCGCTCTCATTGCAACAGCCGACACAGGTGTTGCCCTGCTGGCAGGCCTTGCCATCTTCCCGCTTGTCTTTGCTTATGGCCTAGCGCCTGACAGTGGCCCGAACCTTATTTTTGTCACTTTGCCAATTGCTTTCGGGCAAATGCCGGGTGGGGAAGTTATCGGTACAGCCTTCTTCCTGTTGCTAACAATTGCTGCGGTCACATCCTCTATTTCTCTGCTTGAGCCTGTTGTTGCTTATTTTGAAGAAAATTTTGGCATCACCCGTTGGCGCGCTGCCATTTTCGGTGGTGGCATTGCTTTCCTCATTGGTTTGCTTACCGTCTATTCAAATAACGACTGGGCCGACTTCACACCTTTTGCGTCTCTTGGAATAGACACCGTGGGTGGGAAAATTGCCAACTGGGGTAACTTGATTGATTTTGCCGTGGCTAACGTAATTATGCCAACTGCTGGTTTGCTTATCGCAGTCTTTGTTGGCTGGTTCGTCAAAAGGAACTTCCTTAAAGATGAGCTTGGCCTACCTGAAGGCGGCATATTTGAAATTTGGCACGTGCTTATAAAATTCGTCGTGCCAATCGCCCTTGCAATTGTGCTTTATAACGGTCTCGCTTAATTAGAGCCATCAGCATATGATTAAAAGGGCTGGGACAATATGTTCCGGCCCTTTTTCTTGACCTCACTACCCAAAGACCATAAGTTCCGCTGACTTTATATATATTTAGAAAGAAACTATCATGAGCAACATCGCAGACATCGCCCTATCTTCCAAAGCCTGGCCCTTTGTTGAAGCTGAAAAGCTGGTGAAACGATTTGCAAAAAAACCGCCGTCCAAGGGCTATGTTCTGTTTGAAACGGGCTATGGCCCTTCAGGACTGCCGCATATTGGCACGTTTGGTGAGGTTTCCCGCACGACCATGGTGATGAAGGCTTTCGAGCTCCTATCTGATATCCCTACCAAGCTTATTTGCTTTTCTGACGATATGGATGGGCTAAGGAAAGTACCGGATAATATTGAAAACAAAGAACCACTGGAAAAAGCCCTTGGCCTGCCCCTAACGCAAGTGCCCGACCCTTTTGGCACACACGAAAGCTTTGGCGCACATAACAATGCTCGGCTGATGGCTTTTCTTGACCAGTTCGGTTTTGACTATGAATTTTATTCAGCAACCGACTGCTATCAATCAGGTCGTTTGGACGAAGCCTTGTTGAAAATTTGTAAAAATTACGAAAAAATTCAAAGTGTTATGCTGCCAACACTGGGTGAAGAGCGCCGCAAGACCTATTCTCCATTTTTGCCAATATGCCCCAAAAGCGGCCATGTTTTGCAAGTGCCTGTAGAAGTGATTGATGCGGACAAGGGCATTATCGCTTTTGAAGATAGTGAGGGTGAGAGTCAAGAAACTGTTGTTACGGGCGGCAAGGTAAAATGCCAATGGAAAGTGGACTGGGCCATGCGCTGGGCCGCACTTGAAGTTGACTATGAAATGGCGGGTAAAGACTTAAGCGAATCTGTCAAGCTCAGCTCCATCATATGCCGTATTTTGGGTAATCAGCCACCTGAAGCGCTTTCTTATGAGCTTTTCCTTGATCAGGAAGGCGCTAAAATCTCCAAGTCAAAAGGCAATGGTCTATCAATTGAAGAATGGCTAACCTATGCCAGCCCAGAGAGCCTGTCGCTCTATATGTTCCAAAGTCCGCGTAAGGCCAAGCGTCTCTATTTTGATGTTATTCCAAAAGCGGTTGATGAATATTATACCTTTGTCGAAAAGTTTGCCGAGCAAGAGCCTATCGACCAGTTCAGAAATCCCGCGTGGCATATTCACGGCGGGGATGTACCCGCTTATAAGCTCCCCGTTAGTTTTGCTTTGCTGCTTAATCTTGTGAGTGTTGCAGGCGCTGAAGGTAAAGATGCTCTTTGGTATTTTGTTGGTCGCTATGTAAAAGGCGCCAATGCAGAGACATATCCCGAGCTAGATCGGCTTATGGATTATGCACTAAAATATTACGAAGACTTTATCCTGCCTAATAAATCTTTCCGTGCACCAAGCGAGCAAGAGCGCACAGCTTTTCTTAGCCTTAAAACACGCCTTGAAGCCCTTAAGGGTGACGAAGATGGCAGCACTATCATGACGGAAGTATATTCAGCAGGTAAAGACGCTGAATTTGAAAATCTGCGTGATTGGTTCTCAGCCTGCTATGAGGTTCTATTAGGTCAAAGCCAAGGCCCGCGCATGGGAGGCTTCATCGCCCTTTATGGAATCAATGAAACTATTGAACTGATTGATAGCAAGCTATAAGCCAAGTGCCCGCAGCGTAAGCGAGGACAATAACCAACAAAAAAAGGCAGCCCCGAGGGGCTGCCTTTTCTTTATCATTATACTATTTCTTTCAGGCGACCTTTTTAAAGTTTCCTGTACGGGCGCGCTTAAGAGGCTTGTTTCAATTTTTATCAGCCTTGCGGGGCTTGCCTTTAAACTTACCTTTGCTGCCGTCAGACTTGCCTTTAAAGCTTGGCTTGCCTTCGCTGCGCGTATCCTTGTGACGGAAAGAGGTTTCACCATCAGCGCGCTTATCAGAGCGAGACTTGAAACTACTCTTACCTTCAGAGCGGCGGAATGATTTCTCGCCGTCGGTGCGCTTTTCAGACTTACCTTTAAAGCTTGGCTTGCCTTCACTGCGGTTATCTTTGTGTCTAAAAGACTTTTCGCCATCAGCGCGTTTATCAGAGCGAGACTTAAAACTGCTCTTGCCCTCAGGGCGACGGAATGATTTTTCGCCTTCAGTCTTGCTACCTTCAGCTCTGTGCTTGTAACCGCTCTTATTATCGCGGGGCGTTTCACCTTCGCTACGGCGCGACTTGGCAAACTCTGGAGGATAGCTTGAGCGATTGTCACCCTGTGATGGGCGATCACCATCTTTTCTAAAGGATTTGCGAGGGCCATTGTTTTTATTATTGAATCTGCCTTTTGGCTTACCCTTGCCGCCACCGCCGCCTTTAAGCTCGATATGAAATGGGTGGTCCGTCAAAACTTCAATTTTCAATTTAATAAGACGCTCAATTTGCATCAATTGCGCCTTGTCGCCGCGACCACACATGGAAAAAGCAATACCCGAGGCACTGCCGCGACCTGTACGGCCAACGCGGTGTACATAGTTTTCAGTTTCAAGCGGCATATCCATATTCACTACGTGGCTAATGTCAGGCACATCGATACCGCGTGCGGCAACATCCGTTGCTACCAAAAACTGGATGCGGTCATTGCGGAAAGCTTTGAGCACCCGTTCGCGAACACGCTGTTTTTTGTCGCCGTGAATGGCGTCCGCTTGAAAATTATTATCACGCAGCAACATAGCAACCTGGTCGGCATCGCCTTTTGTGCGGGTAAAAATAAGCATACGGCTTGGGCTGTGTTCACCAATTAGGTGTAACAAAAGATCATTTTTATTGCGCCAATCGGTTTGCAATAAGTAATGCGTAACATTGGCAGCTACTTCTGTTTTGCGCTCAATTTCGACATTAACCGGCTGAATCATCAATTGCTTAGTAAGATTGCGAACCTTATGGTTCATCGTGGCCGAGAACATAACCGTTTGACGGTCAGGCGACATCATTTCTGAAATAGCAGACACGTCCTCAACAAAACCCATATCGAGCATGCGGTCAGCTTCATCGAGAACAAAAAAGTCTGTCTCGTCAAATTTGATGTTGCCGCGGCGCGTGTGGTCGAGCAAACGACCGGGTGTTGCAACGAGAATATCCACGCCCTTGCGCAACATGAACATTTGTTGACGGTAGGGTGTACCACCATAAATCGTGCCGGATTTTAACTTTAAATGACGGCCAAAAAGCTTGATGCAATCATCGATTTGCTGGGCCAGTTCACGCGTCGGCGCCAAAATAAGCGCACGCGGCTTGCCCGCCTCAGGGCGCTCTTCATAGGTTTCTAATTTTTCTAAAAGCGGAATAACGAATGCAGCCGTCTTGCCGCCACCCGTTTGGGCAATACCAATGAGGTCTTTGCCTTCCATTAAAGGCGGGATAGCCTGCGACTGAATTTCAGTCGGGGCCGTGAATTCTTGATCTTCTATAGCACGCAAAACAGGAGCGCTCAGCTCCAGCGCCTCAAAACTAGTCATGAGGGTCGGTCCTTTCACCGGGGGTACAACGACATCTAATGCATAGATGCCTACCAATTAAATTGGTCGAAACGCCGTATCCCTATTTTCGGTGAAAGACCAAAAGGTCTTTCCGTCACGATATCATGTCATAAACACAGATATCTGGAAACTTCGCTCACTGACCCTGATCTTCATCAGAAATCATTGCCACATCACCGTGATGTGTTCGCCGCGGGCCCTTTTAAGGGTTTTTCAAGCCTTGTCAAGCTTT